>CAMNBW010000173.1 GCA_946533525.1 uncultured Lachnospiraceae bacterium | reverse complement strand
TATAATAGCCTGGAACAAGGCGGATTTGAGCCCCGAGGAACACGCTTCCAATGGCTGCCAAGGCAGCGGTGGCAGCGAAAACAACGAAATCACCGTCAGCGCCCTAAACGGCGTCAATATAGAGGAATTAAAGGAGCTGGCCGCAGGAATGTTAAAAGACCTTCCGCAGGAAAACGAGCTCATCGGGGACCTCGTGTCGGCGGGGGATAAGATAGTGCTGGTAGTGCCGATAGACAAGGCAGCGCCCAAGGGCAGGCTCATCCTGCCGCAGCAGCAGGTCATAAGGGATGCGCTGGACCACGGCGCTATTCCCGTAGTCTGCCGGGACAGCGAATTAAAGGAGACTCTGGAGGCGCTAAAAGAGCCTCCGAAGATGGTCATAACGGATTCACAGGTATTTGCGGAGGTTGACAAGGTCGTTCCGCCTGAAGTATCCCTGACATCGTTTTCCATATTGATGGCGAGGTATAAGGGAAATCTTGAACCCTCTCTGGAGGGTGCGGACAGGTTAAAGAGCCTTAAGGACGGGGATAGGGTGCTGATAAGCGAGGGCTGCACCCACCACAGGCAGTGCGGCGACATCGGTTCGGTGAAGCTGCCGAAATGGATAAGGGAATTTACCGGCGCAAATCCCACAATAGACCTTAGCTCCGGCACGGAATTTCCCGAAGATTTAAGCAAATACGATCTCATCATCCACTGCGGAGCCTGTATGTTAAGCCCCACCGAGGCCCGCGCCCGTTACGGCCTGGCAAGGGCTCAGGGCGTTCCGATCACCAACTACGGCATAGCCATCGCCTGCATGAAGGGGATTCTCGACCGGTCGGTCAAATCAATCAGGGGACGGCTTCTGAATTGAAAAAAGTCGAGATAATCAACCACAGAACCGCCCCCTTGCTCATCGGGCTATTCGCCTTTTCTACTTGTTAAATGAGTATTTTGGTTCCGCCATGCTGCTTTCTCCCCCTGTGAGCCGCCGGCCACAGCCGTGACTGGCGCGTCAAAGCGCATCTGACTGCGACTTCCGCTGGCGGAAAGCTTTGATTAAAGTGTATACTGCGACAGATCCGAATTGATCTCGTCGGAATAGGTGTTGAGGTTTTCGGAAACATTTGCTATATTGCCCGTTTCCTCACGAAGCCTGTTGCTCTCCTCAACTATCTGGCTGCTTAAGTCTATTACCTCATTGATGCTGGAGGCCTGCTCCTGCGTGGTTGCGGCGTTGCCTACGGCAATATCGTTGATCTTGTCGATGCCGCCCGCAATCCTCGTAATGCCCTCCGTGGCCTTTGCCACATCCTCGTAGATAGTGTTAAAGGACTCGTTTGCGCCGGAGACACCGCTTATGCACTCCTCCATATCACGAACGCATATATCGGCCTTTGCGTTGATGTCCTCAATATTTTTGGTAATGTCCTCAATGAGCTTACGGATATTTTCCGTAGCCTCCGAGGACTGACTGGCAAGGATACCGACCTCTGAAGCCACGACCGCAAAGCCCTTGCCCATTTCGCCGGCTCTGGCAGCCTCGATGGAGGCGTTGAGGGACAGGAGGTTGGTCTGCCCGGATATGGCGTTTATCGTATCGGTAATGCCGGTGATCTCCTCCACGGATTTTGCGGTAACCTTGATAAGGGAGGTCAGCTCGCCTATGGTCTGATTTAAGGTATTGACATTTTTCGTCATTTCGCTCATCTCATCCTTACCCTTGCCGGAGGCCTCCAGGGTCTCATCGCACAGAGCCCTTACATTTTCGGCGTTTTCAACCAGCTTGCTGGAGGTGCCTGCCAGCTCGGTGGCTGCATTGGCGATCTCCTCGATGGAGTCGTTCATGCCGGTCAAGGTGCTGTTCAGCCTTTCGATCGACTCGCCCTGATTTTCGTTGGCACTCGAGATGGAATGTGAAATATCGTTGCATTCACTTGCGCGGCGGTTCATCTTCCCGGAAATATCCGAGAGGTTGTTCAGCGTATGCCGCATTTTCTCAATATATTCATTCAGCCTCTCGCTGAGAGTCGTGATCTCATTATTGCCCTCGGGCACGATGGTGACGGTAAAGTCTCCCCTGCTTATATCGGTGATGCACTCGGTGATCTTGGTTACAGGGTTGATCGCCTTGCTTATGCTGTAATACAGCAGTGCTGAAAGCAGTATAAGGAGCAGGATCGCGCTTAGGAAGGTTATAGCCATGACCTTGTAAATGCTGGCGCTTAAGATGCTGTTCGGTACGGCGCTGACTACCACCCATGAGGTATCCGGTATATCGGTGGAGGTAACCATCATGGTTCCGGCGGAGGTCCTGACGTTTTTAACCCTGCTTTCATTGATGGTTTCGGAGGTATCGAAGCTTTCGAAAACGGAGGCAAACCCGGAGGCCACGGGATCGTCCGTAGCGTCGAGGGTCTGTCCCACGCTGGAATCCACGTTGCTTATAAGGATGTCCTTTGTATCCTTATTTACGATATAGTATTTTGCATCGGATGAAACGGAGGAGAACTCCTTTACGATCTCGGCCACCTTATCGAAAACGATGTCGCTGCTCAAAACCACGTTGTCACGAAGGAGGATGGAGCAGGCCAGACACGTCTTTCCGGTGGAGGCGTCCACATAGGGCTCCGAGGTATAGATGGCGCCGCCCTTGGAGATGGCCCCCTGATACCAGGGCCTGTCAGTAAATACGAAGGTGTCGTCGGGGATCCAGCCCGAGCCGTCGAGGAAGGCTCCCTCATCCCCGTAGGCTATGTAGATGTCCTGTGAATCCGGATCGGTCTCCGTCAGGGCCAGGAGCATATTTAACGTATCTTCCTTGGACATTTCGGGAGAATTTTTTATAACATCGGCTGTCTGTGCGACCCGCTCTTCTATGCTGCTCCACCAGCTGTATATCTCGCTTGAATAGGTAAGGGATTCCCTGACGAGGATATTGTGGGTCAGGGCTTCGATGTTGTCCGCAGCCAGCTTAATGCTTATCTGCGTAATAATGACGATCATCACCGCCACGAAAATTATTATTTTGGTGAGCAGAGATTTCTTGAGTGAAGTTCTTTTCTTCGTTTTCATTCTTTATAGGGTCTCCTTAGAAGTGTTTTATTTCCCCGTCCGGTAGAGTCTGAGCGATGTCTATGAGCTTATAGCCCGCATCCTTTAAGACCGTGGTCATATTTTCAACCGAGATCTCTCCGGTTGCCTTTATGACGAGCTCAGTGCCGCGTTCCTCACTATGATATACGGCCAGAGATTCGAGGTTGGCATTATTTTCGGCAAAACATTTTGTTATACCTATGAGAAAGCCCGGATGATCCTCGCAGGCGATGACGAATTTCGTCCCGGTGTGGTGGTAGCCTAAGAGGTCGTTGAAGGCCTGGAAGATGTCCTTCTCCGTTATGATACCGATGACCTTGTTGTCCTCGTCCACTACGGGCAGGACGGCGATCTCATTGTCGATCATTATCTGTGAGGCCTCCTCGATAAAGAGGTCGGGCTTAACGGTCTTTACGTCCTTTATCATGATGTCCGAGACCTTTGTCCTCGAAAGCAGGTAATTTAGCTCATAGATGGAAAGGGAGGTGCTCTTCGAGCCGCTGCTCTCCTCTACAAGTCCTCCCGTCACAAGGCCGATGAGCCCTCCGTTTTCGTCGGTCACGGGCAGGCGGTGAAAATGATTCTTCGCCATGATGTCCACGGCCTTTGAAATCACCGTGTCCCCGGTAACAGTAAACACATTCGTTGTCATATGATCTTTTACGTACATAGATAATACCTCCTTGTTAACGTAGTGACTGATTTACGCAGTAAATCAGCAGAGTGGGCTCGCAATGATAAACAAACCCTGGCGCCCACTCAGCCTCCTAAATATGATTTTTTCACTCTCTCATCCTTTGCCAGCTCTTCTCCCGTGCCGCTTAGGGTGATGTAGCCCGTCTCCAGCACATAGGCCCGGTTCGCAATGGAGAGCGCCCTCTTCGCGTTCTGCTCAACTAACAGGACAGTCGTCCCCTTTTGATTTATCTCCTCGATTATATGAAAGATCTCCGATACCAGCAGCGGCGAAAGCCCCATCGAGGGCTCGTCCAGAAGCAGGATGGAGGGCCTTGCCATAAGCGCCCTTCCCATAGCCAGCATCTGCTGTTCTCCTCCGGAAAGGGTTCCCGCGGTCTGGGTGCTCCTCTCCTTAAGCCTCGGAAACAGGGAAAAGACGTATTCCAGATCGGCGCCGATATTTTCCTTGT
>CAMNBW010000172.1 GCA_946533525.1 uncultured Lachnospiraceae bacterium | reverse complement strand
ATGTCATTCAGCATCCTGCCCTTTGTCATGAACATCTCATCCTTTTCTGGAAGGGGCATCGTATATCCCGCTGCGCCCAGACCCGTCGGGATTATGGAGATGGAATACACGGGGCCGACCTCGGGAAGCACATGAAAGAGGACTGCGTGACCCGCTTCATGGTAGGCGGTGATCTTCTTTTCCTTGTCGGATATTACCTTGCTCCTCTTTTCGGCTCCGATACCGACCTTTACAAAGGCCTTCTTTATATCGTTCTGGACGATGTATTTCCTGTCTTCCTTGGCCGCATAGATGGCCGCTTCATTCAGGAGGTTTTCCAGATCCGCCCCGGTAAAGCCAGCCGTCGTGCGGGCTATCTGCTCGAGATCCACATCGTCTCCCAGTGGCTTATTCTTGGCGTGTACGGCAAGTATTTCCTCCCTGCCCTTTACGTCAGGAGCTCCTACTCCTACCTTTCTGTCAAAGCGCCCCGGCCTCATTATCGCAGGGTCGAGGATATCCACTCTGTTTGTGGCAGCCATGACGATTATGCCCTCATTTACCCCAAAGCCGTCCATCTCTACGAGGAGCTGGTTCAGGGTCTGCTCGCGCTCATCATGTCCTCCGCCGAGTCCCGTGCCTCTCCGGCGCGCCACCGCATCTATCTCGTCTATAAAGACGATACATGGAGAATTCTTTTTAGCCTCCTGAAAGAGATCCCTTACCCTCGAAGCTCCTACTCCGACGAACATTTCCACAAAATCCGAGCCTGAGATCGAAAAAAACGGAACCTCAGCTTCTCCGGCTATAGCCTTGGCCAAAAGAGTTTTTCCCGTACCCGGAGGGCCCACCAGAAGCACTCCCTTCGGTATCCTGGCTCCGACCTCTATATATTTTTTGGGGCTTTTAAGGAAGTCGACTATCTCCACCAGATCCTCTTTTTCCTCAGCCAGACCCGCCACGTTGTCGAACTTAATCTTTGTGTCCCCGGACATGAACATCTTGGCTCGGCTTTTCCCGAAATTCATCATCTTCCCGTTTCCGGCCGACGCCTGGGAATTAAACATGGACATCAGCACAACAACGATGACTACTGAAATGAGTATCGGGATACCATAGGTTAAGAGCCAGTTTTCCCTTGTGACGTCCGCCTCCGTATATTTCGGGAATTTGACCTTCATCTCCTGCTCGATAACGGAGACATCCGATACGTACAGCTTACTGACCACCCCGCCTTCCAGGGTCACGTTCACGACTCCCGTAGGCGTTTCCGAATTGGGGACGATCTCCACGGCCATTACTTTCCCGTCATTGAGATCCTCGATAAATTCATTGTAGCTGTAACGTTTAACTGTAGTGATCCGGTTGCTTACCGAATATATTATAAGTATCGCTATTGCTATGACCGCAAAATAGAGCAATATATTTCTTGAACTGTTATTTGACGAATTATTCACCTTGCTGCTCCTAACGTCTCAATATCGTAGTCAGTCATCGAATTTGACCACTCCTATATATGGCAGGTTTCTGTATTTCTGCGCGTAATCGAGTCCGTACCCTACGACGAACACATCGGGGATCTCAAAGCCCGTATAGTCCACCTTGACCTCGGTCACCCTTCTGTCGGGTTTGTCGAGAAGAGAGCACAGCTTTAAGGAAGCCGGTCCCCTGCTGTTAAGCACCTTAAAGAGTGAACTTAAGGTCCGACCGGAATCTATGATGTCCTCCACAACGATCACGTTCTTTCCCCTGATAGGAGAGTCCAGATCCTGGGTTATCTTCACGTCCCCGCTGGATTCCGTTTTGTTGCCGTAGCTGGAGCAGCGCATGAATTCCATTTCCACCGGAACAGTAATGCGTTTTGCCAGCTCGCATGCAAAAAAGGTCGCTCCCTTAAGGATACAGACCAACGTAACCGACTGCCCCTCGTAATCCTTGCTGATATCAGCCCCAATCTCGGCTATCCTGGTGTCAACATCGCCTTCAGTTAATAATACTTCAACCCTTTCAGCCATTGTCTTTTTTCTCTACCTTCCATATTTTTTTAGTCTTTTCCGAAACCTTGTATTTCTCCCCTATTCTAAGGCCAGGGATCCATATAATATCCTGTTCGTCACATAACATGAAGATATGATCCCGCATCGCGGCAGGGATCTTTGCCTCTATAAACAGGTCTTTAAGCTTTTTGGAGCCCGACCTTATAGATATGCGATCCCCCTTGAGCCTTTGACGTATACAAGGACGCCCAACTATTTTATCATAATCGAACCATTTAGTATATCTGTGATCTTTTCTTATTTCCTCCATCGATACCCCCGGGTCAAAAGAAAAGATAAATTCCGTCCCGTCGGGAAGCTTTACGGAGCCTTCCGCCGGGACATCGATATATTCCGGCTGTGTACCCGAGTTTTTTGCGTCATCTGCATCTGCCGAACTTGCCGCGCCGCTTTCCGGGGCTTTCATAAACTCCAGCCTGTCAAAATTCCTTACGACAGTTATATTATAGGGCAGGCAGACTCTTTTCCCGCTGGTATTTTCCGTAAGCTCCCTTACCGAAGAGACATGCCTTGCGGTTATATCCTTAAGCCTCCCTGCGCTCAAAGCTATACATTCGCGGATAACATAGTCCTTTATAATGTTTTCCTCCTCCGAAAAGCCCTCAAGCCTCAAAAGTACCCTTCCATCCTCTTCGGACACGTACCTTTCCGCTCTTTTTCCGGCTTCCCGCTTAAGAAAAGCTTCCACCTGCCTTATATATTCCGCATTTTCATTTATATGCCTTACCGCCTCCGGATTTATTTTACCCGCCAGGGGAAGTATCTCATTTCTTATAAGATTTCGGGCTATCTCATTGTCAAAATTCGTGCTGTCCGTGCAGTAAGCAAGATTTTTGTCCTTAAGAAAGCCTTCTATCTGCGGTCTCGAAAGGCAAAGAAGGGGGCGTATTATATTGCCTCTTACTGGCCTCATCCCTCCCAGCCCTGCAACAGCGCTTCCCCTGAACAAATTAAACAGCACAGTTTCGGCCTGGTCCATGCCGTGATGAGCCACGGCGATCCTGTCTGCACCCGAGCCGGACAATATCTCATATCGGGCTATCCTGCCCGCCTCCTCCAGGGTCAGCCCCTGCTCCTTCGCAAGCTTCGGCACATCCACATGGACCACCTTAAGCTCAATCCCAAGCTTTTCGCAGAGCTTTACGCAGAAGTCGCTGTCTGAGAGTGCCTCTTCTCCCCTTATCCCGTGTTCAACATGTATTGCATCCAGCGAAAAATCCAGCCTGTCCCTGTATTCAGAGAGTAAAAAAAGGAGGCACACCGAATCTGCCCCTCCCGAAAGACCGACCGTAACATGAGCCCCCTGCGGTATCATGTTATGTCTCTTTATATATTCCAGTACCTGTTCATTTACTGTCATCTGTTCTGAAAAGAATTTCGTTATCCTTAACGATACCCATTGAGGATTCGGCCGTTTCTGCCTTAAACTCATTGGTGGTAACATATACCTTAAGCTGCTTAAGGCTCTTCTGCCTGGTCTTTTCCTTTGCTATAAGGTCGTCCAGCTCCTGTTTTTCTTCCTCATAGGCCGCTATTTTTTTATTGATCTTTATCCCATCAACAGTAAGCCCTGTGACCAGCATCAGCGCAACCAGAGAAATGCATATAAAAGACAGCTTGTTCTGCTTCTTTTTTCTGAATGTCCGCCCTCTGTAATTCATCAGACTCCCCGTTGTATATCCTTTGCGAATTGTTTGATAAGTCCGCAATCCGTTTACATAATTTATATCAGATTGGCTAATTTGCGTCAACTCCACCATGTTGTACAAATTATGTTAATGTCAACAACATCTAGGGTTTTGAGGTTTTTGAGAGTTTTGAGAGTTTTGCATCAGATGTATCTGTAAAGCTCGGGGTCTCCCTTCTTTACCGTTTCCTTAATATCGGTGATCTCCGCCCTGACGGTCTTATTTCCGAAGGTGATCTCTATCACGTCCCCTGTTTTTACCTCTGTTCCCGCCTTTGCCACCTTGCCGTTTAAGGTTACCCTTCCCGCATCGCAGGCCTCGTTGGCGATCGTGCGCCTCTTTATCAGGCGCGATACCTTTAAATATTTATCCAGTCTCATCAGTTGTTCCTCGTTCAGCGATACAGCCCTGTAATCGAAAGAAGCGTGCGCATTCAAGCGCACGCTCCGCAGTATCAATATTCTATTCAAGCGATATAATCACTTCTTATTTACAAGATCCTTAAGTGCCTTACCAGCCTTGAACTTAGGAGCCTTTGATGCTGCTATCTTCATAACATCGCCGGTCTGGGGATTTCTTCCCTCTCT
>CAMNBW010000171.1 GCA_946533525.1 uncultured Lachnospiraceae bacterium | reverse complement strand
ATCGGTTCCATGGGTCTTTTGGAGAGCGAGGCTGCGCACTATGCGGCAAAGGGACCCAGGGCGGTAAATCCCCTCTTTATCCCGATGATGATCTCCAATATGGCAGCGGGAAATGTCGCCATAATGTACGGCTTCAGGGGAAAGAGCATCAACGTCGTAACAGCCTGTGCAACGGGAACCAACAGCATAGGAGAGGCCTTCCGCTCGATACAGGCGGGGGACTGCGAGGTCATGTTCGCCGGAGGAACGGAGCATTCCGTAACGCCTCTTTCATTGGCAGGCTTTGCACAGCTTACGGCAGTTTCCAACGAGGAGGATCCCGACAGGTGTTCGCTGCCCTTCGATAAGGACCGCAGCGGATTTATCATGGGTGAGGGCGCGGGTATCGTAGTCCTTGAGGAGCTGGAGCACGCGAAAAAGAGGGGAGCAAAGATATATGCCGAGGTAGTGGGCTACGGCGGCTCTTCCGACGCCTACCATATAACTTCCCCGATCGATGACGGTTCGGGCGCGGCCAAGGCCATGGAGAACGCCATAAAAGAGGCGGGCGTGGACAAGACGGAGATAATGTACATAAATGCCCACGGAACGGGGACTCATCATAACGACCTTTTCGAGACGAGGGCTATTAAGAACCTCTTCGGCGACCATGCCTATAAGATGAAGATAAATTCCACGAAATCCATGGTGGGTCACCTCCTCGGAGGAGCCGGAGCGGTGGAATTCATAACCTGCGTAAAGGAAATAAACGAGGGCTACCTCCATCAGACCCTGGGCTACAGGACTCCCGATGAGGAGATGGATCTCGATTACTGCAAGGAGCCCTGCGATATGGATGTGAGATATGCGCTTTCAAATTCACTGGGCTTCGGCGGACATAACGCAAGCCTGCTGGTTAAAAAGTTCGAGGATTGACAGGGGTTAAGGGAAGGAAGATATAAGATGTCGATAATGACTGCTAAGGAAATAATGGAAATAATCCCTCACCGCCAGCCCTTCATGCTGGTGGATACCATAGAGGAGCTGGAGGTTGGAAAGAGGGCTGTAGGGAAAAAATGCGTAAGCTACAATGAGCCGTTTTTTGCAGGCCATTTTCCGGGGGAGCCGGTTATGCCGGGAGTGCTCATAATCGAGGCACTGGCACAGACCGGAGCAGTGGCGATCTTAAGTTCCCCCGATTTCAAGGGGCGCACAGCCTATTTTGCCGCAATCAACAAGGCAAAGTTTAAAAATAAGGTCATCCCCGGGGATGTGCTTACGCTGGAAACTGAGATCGTGACCTTAAAGGGTCCTATAGGGATAGGGAATGCCAGGGCTTTTGTGGGAGATAAGCTTGTGGCCCAGGCGGAGCTGACCTTCGCAATAGGCAAGGAAGAGGAGTGAAGAAACTATGAAATTTACCGATCTGTTTTTCAGAAGTGATACAAACAAGGAGGCGCCGGATTACATAGTCTGCCCGTCCTGCGGCAGGAGGGCGGAGAGACCCGACGTTGTTGCCAATAACTATATATGTACATACTGCGGATATTATTACAGGGTGCGTACCAAGAACAGGATAAAGATGGTGGCCGATCCCGGCACCTTTACCCCCTGGTTTGAGGAAAATTCCACGGCTAATCCGCTGGACTTCGAAGGCTACGAGGAGAAGCTCGAGCGCGCCCGCGAAAAGACCGGCCTTACAGAGGCGGTAAGCGTTGGAGAATGCAAGATATTCGGAGAGAGGGTCGTCTTAGGAATCTGCGACGCCCGTTTTCTGATGAGCTCAATGGGCCATGTGGTCGGAGAGAGGATAGCCGGCGCCTTTGAAAGGGCGACCCAGGAGAAGCTTCCGGTTATCATCTTTGTTTGCTCCGGCGGAGCCCGTATGCAGGAGGGGATAATCTCCCTTATGCAGATGGAGAAGACGGCTGCCGCGGTCAAGAAGCATTCGGACGCGGGACTTTTGTATATCCCCGTGCTGACGGACCCCACAACCGGAGGAGTTACCGCCAGCTTTGCGATGCTCGGAGACATTATCCTTGCGGAGCCCGGGGCGCTCATAGGCTTTGCCGGCCCCAGGGTCATCGAGCAGACCATAGGACAGAGGCTTCCCGACGGCTTCCAGAAGGCTGAATTTTTGAGAAAGCACGGCTTTGTGGACGCCATAGTTGAAAGAGACGAGCTTAAGAATACTTTATATCAGCTTGTTAAGCTCAATAAGAAAGCTGATTTTAACGCTTCCGATGAAGAGGCAATGACGGACTTTTCAATGGTGGCAAGCGATGGCTCTCAGGAGGAGCTTACCGCCTGGGAAAAGGTTCATGCCGTAAGGTCCCTGGACAGGCCTTCGGTGCTCGCTTACATTTCGGAGATATTCGACGAATTCATAGAACTGCACGGAGACAGGTATTTCAGCGACGACAGGTGTATCGTCGGAGGCCTGGCTTATCTTAACGGAAAGCCGGTCACGATCATCGGAGTCGAGAAGGGGCATGATATGGCCGAATGCAAGAAGCGCAACTTCGGCATGCCCTCGCCGGAGGGCTACAGGAAGGCCTTAAGGCTTATGAAGCAGGCCGAGAAGTTCAACCGTCCGGTAATAACCTTTGTAAACACCCCCGGAGCCTTCCCCGGTATCGAAGCGGAGGAGAACGGCCAGGGTGAGGCCATAGCGAGAAACCTCTATGAAATGTCTTCGCTCAAGGTGCCGGTGCTGGCGCTTATGGTAGGAGAAGGCGGAAGCGGCGGAGCCCTTGCCCTTGCGGTGGGAAATGAGGTATGGATGATGGAGAACGCCACCTATTCCATACTTTCTCCCGAAGGCTTTGCCTCCATTCTTTGGAAGGACGCCACCAGGGCCGAGGAGGCAGCGAAGGTAATGTGCATAACCGCCCAGGATCTTCACCGCTTAAAGGTAGTGGAGAAGATAATCCCCGAATACGGCGGAGCCACCGAGGAGACCATCTCAAGGATAGGGCAGTTTATGAAAAAGAACATAGAGGGCTTTATCAGAAAATATTCGGCAATGTCAGCCGCAGAACTGGCGGAGCAGAGATATAACAGATTCAGGAAGTTTTAAAGAATCACGCAGCTATTCAGAACCCTTCATATTCTGAATAGCTACGGAATTACTTAGTTTTAACGGGAGACATCATGATAGCTAAAATTTTATCAACAGGACATGCTCTGCCTGCAAAAGTTGTAACCAATGACGACCTGTCCAAAATAATGGATACCTCAGACGAATGGATAAGACAGAGGACGGGTATTGTAACGAGGCATATCTGCGTCGAGGAGACCACCTCCTCTTTATCCATCGCTGCGGCAAAGGATGCCCTTGAAAAAGGCGGTATTGACGGCAGGGAGATAGACCTTATAATCGTTTCCACTGTTTCGCCGGATTACTGCTATCCGAATACGGCCTGTCAGATAATGAAGGCAATAGGCGCTGTGAAGGCCCGCTGCATAGAGGTGAACATCGGCTGTGCGGGCTGCATCTATTCGATGGATATGGCGGATTCGTATATAAAGACGGGGAAGGTTAAGAAGGCGCTGATAATCGGCGCTGAGGCTCTTTCCAAGATGATGGACTGGACGGACAGGAGGACCTCGGTGCTCTTCGGAGACGGGGCGGGAGCCTTTGTGCTCGGCGCTTCGGAGGACGAGGAGCATGGGATACTCGGGATTACCGCCGACTCGGACGGGAATATGTGCGAGGCGATAACCGCGGGAGGCAGACCCCTCGACAATCCCTGGACGCATATCGACCCTCCGGCCAGCTACTATACCTATATGGACGGCCAGGCAGTGTTTAAATTCGCCTGCCGGAAGGTGCCGGAGAGCATCAACGAGATCTTAAAGCCCCTCGGGGTCAGTGTGGACGAGATCGACAAGTTCTTCCTGCACCAGGCCAATTACAGGATACTGGAGGCGGTGGCGAAGTTCATGCACCAGCCTATTGAGAAATTCCCCTGCAATATGAGCGAAGTCGGGAATATTTCCGCGGCCAGCATTCCGACCCTTATGGACCAGTACAATGAAAAGGGACTTTTAAAGCCCGGAGAGAAATATATACTTTGCGGTTTTGGAGCCGGTCTTACCTATGCTACCGCATATGTGAGATGGTGAGAAAAAAGTGGTTGAAAAACGAACAGATGTTCGATATAATTGGAGGCAAAGGCAGTGTCTGAAAAGAGAGTAACGGTCATCGTCCTGGATAGCTTTGGAGTCGGAGAGATGCCCGACAGCCCCGATTTCGGGGACATAGGCGTAAACACCTTAAGAAGCTGCATGAAAAGTGAATATCTCGATATTCCCAATATGCGCGCAATGGG
>CAMNBW010000170.1 GCA_946533525.1 uncultured Lachnospiraceae bacterium | reverse complement strand
CCGTAACAGTAACGGACAAGGGCTCGAAGAGCGGCTTTGCAGGTACTTATAAGTAGGACGAAAGGAGATATTATGAAATTATTTAAGAAACTGATGGCAGTGGTTTTGAGCGCAGTGGTCCTCCTTGGAGCAGCTTCGGTCAATGTCAAGGAAGTCCGGGCGGCAGCGGCGCCTTCCGGCTTTAAGGGAGTATGGATAAGCTTTCTGGACATTCAAAATCACCTGAAGGGCCAGGCACAGGCCGGCTTTGACGCAAACTTTACCGCAATGTGCGATACCGTGCTTGCCAACGGAGGAAACGCTGTGATAGTTCATGTGCGTTCCCACAATGACGCTATCTATCCTTCAAATATATATCCCTGGAGCACCACCATGCTAAACGGCAATCCCGGCTTCGATCCGTTGGCCGACATGGTGAACATCGCTCATTCCAAGGGACTGCAGTTCCACGCATGGATAAATCCCTATGGATACAGGAACGGAGTTGTTTCCGGAAACCCTGCCCTTGCAACGACACAGAATGTGGTGGCAGGAGTTCAGGAGATCATTTCCAAATATGCTGTTGACGGCATACACTTTGACGATTACTTCCCGCCTATCGGAGCGGCAGCGTTGAACGACATGGTATCATCGGTGCACAATGTATGCGCATCGGCAGGCAAGGTCTTCGGTATCTCTCCTCAGGGCAACATTGAGAACAACAGGGCCATGGGAGCTGATGTGGATACCTGGCTTTCCACACCCGGATATGTGGATTACATTGCTCCTCAGATCTATTGGACAGACAACTACGGTGCAGCCGGAAACGTTACCATGTATTCAAACAGGCTCGCACAGTGGAAGGCACTCAACAAGGCGGGGATCCCCATGTATGTAGGACTTGCACTCTACAGGGCAGGACAGCCGTCAACCTCCGACAAGGGCTGGGGCCTTTCGAACGCCAATCTTGCAACTCAGGTGGATAAGGCCAGAAACGCTGGATGCACGGGATATATTATTTACAGATATGATTCGCTCCTTCTGCCTGTGGCACAGCAGGAAATGGCAAACCTGAAGTCCAGGGGTTAAGGATCTGTTAAAACATTTGAACTTATGTGTGAAGGGGCTGCATTGACAGCCCCTTTTTTAAGGAGCTGCCAGGTTTATTTCATGACAGATCCAAAGGTGTTGATTGATGATAAAGAGGATCCACAGATATTTAAGACAATTTGTCAGATATGCAATTATCCTGGCGCTGGTCGTGGCGCAGATCTTTCTGGTCTTCTACCTTGCTGTGTACCTAAGGCAGCATTCCCTCTACATCTATATAGCCGTAGAGGTAATAAGTCTCCTCATTTTCCTTCCGATGATTTCGGATAACAGGAATGCTTCCTACAAGCTCTACTGGCTTACCGTGGCCCTGCTGCTGCCGGTTACCGGCCAGGTCATGTACGTACTTTGGGGAATGAGGCGGGTCAATCGCAGGGAGCACGCAAGGATACAGTCCCATATAGATGAGGCCTGCAGCAGGCAGATCTTCAGGCAGGAGCTGGTCGAAGACATTAAAAAACAGAATAAGGCGGCATGGAAGATCTCGAATTTTCTCTATCATCAGGGGTACCCGCTATACAGGGCCGAGGGGATGGAATATTTTCCTCTGGGGGAGGAAGCCTTTAAGGATATGCTGCAGGAAATGGAAAAGGCTCAGAAATTTATCCTGATGAGCTTTTTTACCATAAGGGACGGAGAGGTCTTAGGCAGGATCTGCGAGGTAATCGAAAGGAAGGTAAAGAGCGGCGTAGAGGTAAAGCTAATATATGACGATGCGGGTTCTGTCTTTCAGGTTTCCGACACTACAGTGCATGAACTTACCTCGGTGGGTGTTGAGATAGTTAAATTTAATCCGGTGGAAAACGGCTTTAACAGGTTTTTCTTTAACCACAGGACCCACCAGAAGATCGTTGACATCGATGGGAGGGTCGCCTATACGGGCGGCATAAACGCTTCTGACAGGTACGCCAATATAAATTCCCCCTTCGGTCACTGGAAGGATGTAGCCATCAAGGTCAGGGGAGAGGCTGCATACTCCTTTACCCTCATATTCCTTGGGATGTGGGCCGCCTCGGGAAAGGAGGCGGACTACGATAAATACAGGCCGGAGCCGGAGGAGAGGCGGGAGTCTGAGGACGGGAGAGTCGTGAAGTTATGTCAACCGTTTGCCGACGGCCCCTCCAAAAATAAGGTGAACAACGCCCTGGATTCCTACAGGCTCATGGTACACGAGGCAACAGAGAGGGTCTATATAACGACCCCCTATCTCATAGTGGACGATACCTTAAGAGATGCGCTGATACTGGCGGCTCAGAGCGGTGTGGAGGTTAAGATCATAACCCCAGGGATACCGGACAAGAAGAGGGTAAAGCTGATAACGGAGTATCATTACGGAGAGCTTTTAAGGCACGGGGTTGAGATATATGAATATACGCCCGGCTTTATCCACCAGAAGGTGGTCTTCAACGAATTTTCCTCCCTGATAGGGACGATAAATATGGATTTCAGAAGCTTTTATCTGCACTATGAGATGGGAGTCTGGAGTCCGGATAAGGAACTTTTGGAAATTTTGAGGAAAGATTTTGAGGAAACTCTTTTAAAATGTCGTAAAATAACTTATGATGAATGGATGAAAAGACCGGTCACGGATAAGCTGGGTCAATATTTGCTTTACCCGTTCAGGTGTCAGTTCTGAGCGGCTGTGTGTAACGGAGGTTTTGCGGTTCTATGAGCGAAAAGATTTTGGTGACGATACCCTGCAGCGCCGAGCAGATGAAGCGCTTCGGAAGGATAGGGGATTATGAGATCACCTTTGCCGACGAGAAGAAGATAAAGGAATCTCAGGTGGTTGCGGCGGATATAATCATGGGTTACGTAGAGCCTGAACTTATCAGGAAGAACACCCATTTAAAATGGTACCATTCCAGTTGGGCCGGAGTCGTACCTTTTCTCGAGGAGGGGATCATCGGGGAAGATACGATGATAACAAATTCCACCGGGGCATACGGTCTGGCTATCTCGGAGCACATCCTGGCCTGCGTCTTTGCTTTGAAGAAAAAGCTTAACCTCTATCTTAAGAACCAGAAGGCTCATGAATGGAAGGACGAGGGAGAGGTAAGCGGGATCTGGAACTCGAATGCCCTTGTAGTGGGCTTAGGAGACATCGGAACCCAGACCGCTCTAAGGCTCCACGCCCTTGGAAGCCGCGTCAGGGCCATCAGAAACCACCAGGCCAGTGAAAAGCCGGACTACGTTGAAAGCGTTCATTCCATGGAAGAGCTTGACAAGCTGCTCGCAGAGGCGGATATTGTAGCAGTAACACTTCCGGGGACGGAAAAGACCAGGGGTCTTTTTGATGCAGGCCGGTTTAAGAAGATGAAGAAGACCGCCATATTTATCAATGTGGGACGGGGCAGCATAGTGGATACGGATGCCCTGAACACCGCCCTCAGGGAAGGGCAGATAGGCGGGGCGGCAATAGACGTCTCCGACCCCGAGCCGCTTCCGAAGGACAATGAGCTGTGGGATGCTCCGAACATTATCATTACTCCCCATATCTCGGGTCAGTATAACCACCTGCCCGAGACACTGACAAGGGTAGTGGATATTGCTATCGATGAATTAAAGCTCTATTCTAAGGGAGAGGAGCTTAAGAATATAGTCGACAGGGAAACGGGCTACAGAAGGTTTGAGGGACAGGAGATAAAGAAGCCGCGGAAGATGCGCAGATTTCATCCGCTCATCCTCGCCAGTGCCTCTCCGAGACGCTCGGAGCTGCTTTCAAAGGTGGATATTCCCTTTGAGGTAAGGACGAGCAAGGTGCCGGAGACGTCAGAAAATCCCGATCCGGCCATATGTGCCGAGGAGAATTCCTATGCCAAGGCCATGGCAATAGCCGAGAAGCTTAAGTGCGCCGAGGATGAGGAATATGTGGTCCTGGGGGCAGATACGGTGGTGAGCCTGGATGACAGGATCTTCGGGAAGCCCGGGAGCGAGGCGGAGGCCTTCGATATGATAAAGGAACTCCAGGGCGGAACCCATAGAGTGGTAACAGGCGTTACTCTTGTCAGAAGGCACGGGGATGAGACTATGTTCAAATCCTTTCATGAAAATACACTGGTGAGTATTTATCCGATGACTGATGAGCAGATCAGGGAATATATATCCACCGGAGAGCCCATGGATAAGGCCGGTTCATATGGGATACAGGGGATTTTCGCAAAATATATAAGAAATATAAAGGGCGACTACAATAATGTTGTTGGCCTGCCTATAGGGCATGTGTTCAGAGAACTTAAAAAA
>CAMNBW010000169.1 GCA_946533525.1 uncultured Lachnospiraceae bacterium | reverse complement strand
GCCCAAACCCCTGCCCGGCAACGGCTATGCCTATGTTCCGATAACAGGCTCCGGAAAGGTCTATCAGATGGGAAGGACCGTGGGTCAGGGCAAAATAAACGGGAACTACGCATACATAGTCCCCGTTCACTAAACGCCCTAAACGCCCATAGGTGTGCGTTCAGGGAGCGGTTTCGTGATGAAGCTCCGGCTTCGTCGATTAAGGCAGCATTATCATTGTGCAGCCGAAGCAGTTACAGCTACATCGTCAAAGATGCTTAAGCTGTCCATAAGCTCTGTAGCCACGCTGTTCATCTCCTGCGAGGAGGCGGCGAGAGTCTCTATAGTCCTTCCCACCTCGGCGGTAGTAGCGCTGGTCTCCTGGGTGGAAGCCGCATTTTCCTCGGATATGGCCGAAAGGTTTTCCATGGCAGTGGCTATCACATTCTTGGAGCTTACGCACTGCTCAACATCCCTCTTTATATCCCCAACATGGGTAATAGTCGATTCGATCTGGGAAAGGAGCGAAGATATGGTCTTCGTGGTCTTCCCAAGGACCTCCTGCTGGGAAACGGTCATCTGGTGAACCTTTTCGGATTCATTAACAGTGGCCTGGGAGGAGGTCAGAAGGGCATCCATTTCCTTCTTTATATCTTCGGCAGCCGCAGCCGAGTCCACGGCGAGCTTTCCGATCTCTTCAGCGACTACCGCAAAGCCGCGGCCCATTTCTCCGGCCCTGGCCGCCTCTATAGAAGCGTTCAGCGAAAGGAGGTTGGTCTGGGAGGCGATCTCGCTTATTGTGGAGACCTTTTCGGTTATGCTGTCAACAACCCTGCTGGTATCCCGTATCTTCTCGGAAATGCTGTCGATACCGCTGACCATTGTATCCGTTGACTTCTGGAGGTCCTCGATCTGCCTGCCGGTAGCGTCCGAGGTCTCATGCATATCCTTGGCAATATCATCGAGCTCATTGGCCGAATCCACAACGCTGTCTATGGCGACGCCGATCTGGTCCACGTTCTGGGTGGCGGACTGTACGTCGTTGGCCTGCTGGGTGGCGCCGTTTGCGATGTCCTCAACGGCCTGGGATATACCTGACATAGCGTCAGTGAGCCTTGTCGTCATATCGGCAAATTCCTTGGAATTGCCGCTTACCGTATTGGCGGCCTGCTTGGACTTCGGGATAAGCTCCTCCAGCTCGGCCATTAGCTTGTTGATACCGTGGGAGATCTCGCCCAGCTCGTCCTCGGACCTGTAATTGACCCTGGCGGTCAGGTCTCCGTGTCCCTGACGGATGCCGTTGGTTATGTAGAGAAGCCTCTCGGACATAAGCTTGATGGGACGGGTGATCCTGTGGCTCACAATGGCAACTACGATGGCCGCAATGATACAGAAGATTACGGTCAGGATCACGAAGGCCAGGAGAGTCGCATTTATCGGGCCGTTATAAACACTTGCCGGAGTGACTATGGCGGCGGTCCAGTTGTTTACGGGTATCGGAGCGGCGATTATATAGCTCTTTTCACCGTTATAGTCAGTAAATTCCTTTCCGCTGCTGATGGCGGACATGTAGCTTCCATTCAGAACATCCCCTAAAGACTTCGAGGAGGAAGCCGTAAGGGCAAAATCAGGATTGGGATGGACGATGATGGTATTCGCGGCCGTGGCTATTATGGTATAGCCGTCAGCAATAGAAGGAATACTGCCGGTCAGGGCGTTTAGATCCAGGTCGATACCTACGACTCCGCCGCTTGCCTTGCTGCTGATGCTTATGCAGAGCCCTCCGGTTATAGTGTCCATATAGGGTTCGGTGACATAGATGCCGTCCACGGCCTTTGCCCCGGTGTACCAGCCGCGTTCGGAAATCTTATAATCCGCGGGAGGGACATAGTCGCTGCCGAACACATAGCTGTTGTCCGCGCGCCCGTAGTAGATCTCGGTAACATTGGGATGCTCGGCCAGAAATTCGGCGAAATAGGCATGCATTCCGGAGATGTCGCCTCCCTTATAGCTGTTTACGTAAGCCACAACGGCCATCAGCGCCTCATTATTTCCGGTGAACCACCCGTTGACGGTCTCGGCGGTGTAGGAAGCGGAGGTCTGGTATAGATCATCATCCAGAGCCTTGAAGCGCGATCTGATGATACCGGAGCTTATCGCCGCGTTGACGACGAAGAGCAGCAGTACCAGGAGCGTTACGATACAGGTAATACGCAACATTAGGTTTTTCTTTAACATTTTATGAGCCTCCAAAAATTTTAGAAATAACAGAATTCATCAAGAAGTATAGCACTTAAAAATGTATAATACAATTACAAAAAACAAGATATTCCACAGTTATATCTCTTGCGCATACAATATGTTGATGATATAATATTTTTCAATTTAGTTCTACTGAATTGCAATAAACTGTTTAATATTCGGAAGACAGTCTCCCGGGGGGGATGAGCAGCCGCAGTTTATCGTGATTCAAAATTTAAAAAAGGAAGGGACAGGGAGATGTCAAAGCTTAAGGTGAAGTTTCAGTTGTTGTTAATTGCCGTGGTTCCGCTGGTCATTCTGGGGGTCGTGCTGCTGATCATCAGCTACAACGCCATAATGAACAAGGCCATGGAGGATGCGGAGCAGTCAAATCTGCTGCAGTGTAAGCAGATCGAGGCCGCTTTTTCCGGGATAATAGAGGAAAATATGGCCGCCATCAAGACCTTTGCTTCCTCGGCAGCTACCATAGAGTATGTTGCCGGGGTTGAGGACGCTTACGATGATGCGGCGATGCTGGACTCCTTAAAGGGACTGGATGCCATCTTTAACGATGGCAACGCCACGGCCATAACCGATGCCACGGGGCAGCAGATGCTGCGTTCCACGGGGGAGACGGTTAATGTGGCCGACAGGGAGTATTTTATAAAGGCGATGGAAGGGACGGATTTTGTATCTGATGTCATTGTCAGCAAATCCTCGGGCTTAAGGCAGATGACCCTTTCCACTCCGATATACAGCATGGATGGATCCAGCATAATAGGTATCCTGCAGAGAAATTACAACCTGGAGGATCTTCATAAATTCCTTGCCTCTGCCTCTGACGATGCCTTTGTGACAGACAGGACGGGTCTCGTAGCCGCCCACTCGCAGTATTCCATAGGGCCGGACAATGAGGACGACAGGAGTACCTCGACCTTTATGACCTCCGGTCAGAGCGAGGGCTCCTATAAGGCGGACACGGGGAAGGGATATTCAGCCCTTGTTTCCTATATGAAGGAGCCCAAGACCAACTTCACTGTGGTTGCGGCCCAGGATCTGAAGGCCATAACGGCCCATGCCAGGAGCAGCGCCATCCTGATTGCAATCATCGGCGTTGTGATCATGGTAGTTTCCATCGTAATAGTTATGATTGTTTCCAATTCTTTCATAAAGCCTATCAATGCCATCAACGACTGTCTCGAGAAGTTTGCCGAGGGCGAATTCCACGTGATCGAGGGCTATGACGGCAGGAAGGATGAATTCGGACACATCGTATCCAGTACCAACAGCGTCCTGGCCCGGGTGAAGGCCGTGGTTTCAGATATTAAGGAGATCGTGGTGAGTCTCGGGGATTCCAGTACGGAGCTGGCCCAGACCGCCGGGCAGATCTCCAATACCACCGACGGCGTATCCGAGGCGGTTCAGGAGATTGCCAAGGGCGCTACGGAGCAGGCCGATACGATACAGAAGGCTACGGAGAACGTAAACACCTTATCGGATGCTATCCAGGGCGTGGCCGACAATGCAGAGAGCCTGGCGACCACGGCAGCCAGCATGAACGACGAGAGCACATCCTCGGCGGAGCAGCTTAAGAAGCTTTCCGAGAGCATGGGTATAATGGGCACGGCCACAAGCGAGATAAGCCAGAGCATCGCGGAGACGAATACCGCGGTCGAGGCCATAGGACAGAAGGTGGACGGCATCACGAGCATAGCCTCCCAGACCAACCTCTTAGCCCTTAACGCTTCCATAGAGGCGGCAAGAGCAGGAGAGGCAGGCAAGGGCTTTGCGGTAGTTGCGGAGGAGATTGGCAATCTGGCTACGGAATCCGCCAAGACCGCGGAGGAGATAAGGAGCGTCATGAAGCACCTTATCGATACCTCCACAGGAGCTATGGAAAAGTCCTCACAGGTTGAGAAGGTTGGACAGGATGTGTCCAGCGTCTTAAGCGAAACTGTAGAATCCATAAACAAGCTCATAGACGGCGTAGGGATAACTGTAGACGGCATCAATACAATTTCCGGTGTTTCCGAGGAATGTGCGGCCTCCAAGGCGGAGATAGTGGACGCTATGGACAGCCTTTCAGCCATTTCCCAGGAGAACGCGGCCTCCACTCAGGAGAC
>CAMNBW010000168.1 GCA_946533525.1 uncultured Lachnospiraceae bacterium | reverse complement strand
TTTTTAAGCGTAATGCTGGTGATCGTGGTAAAGAACGTGTTTTATGAAGGGCTGGGTATGGAGAATGCGTTCATCCATTCGCTGCTGGACGGAGGAACCTTCGACGCCGACGACGATGCGGCGGTGGAGGTAAAGACCCTTCATCCCAATGAGGAGCATGTGGAGATAGACTGGGCGTCCCTCTATCCTTTTACCGACCGCGAGGCCTACGGCTGGGGCAGGGAAAAGGGCAAGCTCTGGAGCAGGCTCGATCAATATCTGGGAAACGTGCATATTTTTGAAGAAAAGCTCAGTATATATACCGGGGAGCTCCTGGCCTTTCAGCGCCCCATAACGATTGCCGACTCAAAGCTTAAGGATCTTTTGGGCTGGAAGCTTTACGACGATGTGATCCCGATGAAAAACGGCCATCTTGCCGCGCCCTACAAAAGACTGGAGGATGAGGAGATGGAGGAGATCATCGAAAGCGTGTCGGATCTCAATGCCTTCCTTGATTCCTATGGAGTACCCCTGGTGTACGTAAATGCCGGCACAAAGGTGGATCCTAATGATAAGCAGATGATAGATCCCGATCTTGAAAACTCCAATGAAAACGCCGATGCCCTCCTTAAAGGTCTTAAGGAGCACGGCGTGGAGACCCTGGATTTCAGGGAGGAGATCGAAAAGAGCGGAGTCGGATATTATGATCGCTACTACAGGCTCGATCACCACTGGAGCACCGATACGCAGCTTTGGGCGGCGGGGGTGTTGGCGGAAAAGCTCAATGAGCACTGCGGGTTTAACTTTGACCCGGCGGCCTTTGACCCGGATAATTACGAGTTCGAACGCTATGGCAACGCATTCTTAGGAAGCTACGGAAGGATAGTTGTCTATCAGGGGCTCCTCGACGACTTTGACAGGATAAAGCCCAAGGAGCCATGGGATATTTCCGTCAGCATCCCGTCGAGAAATGTTTTAAGGCGGGGGGATTATGAGGACGTATTTATAGAAAGAGCCCTGCTCGACAAGGTTCCGTCATACAACTATAACGACCACCTCGGGAAGCCGGATGCCTATAACTGTACGGTGCTCGGAAACGACGCCGTGACCACCACAATAAATAATGCGCCCAAAGACAACAGGGGAAGGAAGCTGCTGTTGATACACGATTCCTTCGATTTTTATCTGTCAACTTATCTGGCGGGGGATGTGGAGAGGATAGACCGCATCCAGCTAAGCGGCTTTAAGGGGAGCTTAAGGGAATATATGAGGCAAAATCCGCCGGATGCTGTAGTTATCATGTACTACGGTGGAAATATACTTCCGATAGACTGGCGCTGGCACAACAGCTTCTTTGATTTCAGGTGAGGATGAAAACTTACTCTTTTAACAACAAGTGTTACTAATATATACTGATTATTTGGAAGCCAGATCAGGATAAGAAATTGATATGAAAGGGGCATACAATGTCACAGAGAACAGATATAAAGAAGGTGCTGATAATCGGCTCGGGACCAATAGTTATAGGCCAGGCCTGCGAATTTGACTATTCGGGGACACAGGCGTGTAAGGCTCTGAGGTCGCTGGGTTATGAGATAGTGCTGGTAAACTCCAACCCGGCTACGATAATGACCGATCCAGAGATGGCGGACGTGACCTATATTGAGCCGCTTAACGTGGAGAGGCTGGAGAGGATAATCGAGAAGGAGAGGCCGGATGCGCTTCTGCCGAACCTTGGAGGGCAGTCCGGGCTGAACTTATGCTCGGAGCTCTATAAGGCCGGAGTTTTGGATAAATACAAGGTGCAGGTCATCGGAGTTCAGGTGGACGCCATAGAACGGGGAGAAGACAGGGTAGAATTTAAAAATACCATGAACAGCCTCGGGATTGAAATGGCAAGGAGCGAGGTGGCCTACAGCGTGGAGGAGGCCTTGAAGATTGCCGATGAGCTGGGCTATCCCGTAGTGCTGAGGCCCGCCTATACCATGGGAGGAGCCGGAGGCGGCCTGGTCTACAACAAGGAAGAGCTGACAACCGTATGTACGAGGGGGCTGCAGGCTTCACTTGTCCATCAGGTCCTGGTTGAAGAGTCGGTCATGGGCTGGGAGGAGCTCGAGCTCGAGGTTGTCCGGGATAAGGACAACAACATGATAACGGTGTGCTTTATCGAAAACGTGGACCCCATGGGAGTCCATACCGGAGATTCTTTTTGTACCGCACCGATGCTCACTATTTCCAAGGAGGTGCAGGAGCGCCTTCAGGAGCAGGCCTACAAGATAGTCGAGCATATCGGCGTCATCGGCGGAACCAACGTGCAGTTCGCACACGACCCTAAGAGCGACAGGATAATAGTAATAGAGATAAATCCGAGGACCTCCCGTTCCTCAGCCCTCGCCAGCAAGGCTACCGGTTTCCCCATAGCCCTTGTTTCGGCAAAGCTGGCTGCGGGACTTTCTCTTTCCGATATACCCTGCGGAAAATACGGTACTCTCGATAAATATAAGCCCGGCGGGGACTATGTCGTAGTCAAGTTTGCAAGATGGGCCTTTGAGAAGTTCAAGGGCGTTGAGGACAAGCTGGGAACCCAGATGAGAGCAGTCGGAGAGGTAATGAGCATAGGCCGCAGCTATAAGGAAGCCTTCCAGAAGGCGATCCGCTCCCTTGAAAAGGGGCGCTACGGTCTGGGCCATGTGAACGGTTTGGACAGGCTTTCGAAGGAAGAGTTATGTAAACTGCTCATCACTCCCTCAAGCGAGAGACATTTCATAATGTACGAGGCTCTGAGGAAGGGCGCCTCAATAGAGGAGCTCTACGAGCTTACCCACGTCAAGAGATATTTTATAGAGCAGATGAAGGAGCTTGTGGAGGAAGAGGAGGAGCTCTTAAGGTTCAAGGGTTCACTTCCCTCCGACGAGGCACTGCAAAGCGCCAAGAAGAACGGCTTTTCCGATAAATACCTCTCCGAGATACTTGAGATCAGCGAAGACGAGATAAGAAACAGGAGAGAAGAGCTTGGTGTCACCGAGGCCTGGGACGGGATACATGTAAGCGGCACCGAAAACAGCGCCTACTACTACTCGACCTATAACGGCAGGGACAATGATCCTGTAAATGAAAACAGTAAAAAGATCATGATCCTTGGAGGCGGTCCGAACCGTATCGGACAGGGCATAGAATTCGACTACTGCTGCGTCCATGCGGCTCAGTCCCTGAAGAAGCTGGGCTTTGAGACCATAATAGTAAACTGCAATCCCGAGACCGTATCCACGGATTACGATACCTCAGATAAGCTCTATTTCGAGCCTCTGACCCTGGAGGATGTGCTTTCCATCTATAAAAAGGAAAAGCCCCTCGGCGTAATAGCGCAGTTCGGCGGGCAGACCCCCTTAAACCTTGCCGCCGACCTTAAGAGGAACGGCGTAAACATACTCGGAACCTCTCCCGAGGTCATAGATCTTGCGGAGGACAGGGATCTTTTCAGAAATATGATGGAAAAGCTCGGCATACCGATGCCGGAATCCGGTATGGCGACCACCGTAGAGGAGGCCATAAAGATAGCTAACGGCATAGGCTATCCGGTAATGGTGCGTCCTTCCTACGTCCTCGGCGGGCGGGGAATGGAAGTGGTCTACGACGATGAGGCCATGACCGACTATATGAAGGCCGCGGTGGGAGTGACCCCGGACAGGCCTATACTTATAGACCGTTTCCTAAACCACGCCATGGAGTGCGAGGCGGATGCGATTTCAGACGGCAGACACGCCTATGTCCCCGCGGTAATGGAGCATATAGAGCTTGCGGGCATCCATTCGGGAGACTCGGCCTGCATCATTCCTTCAAAGCACATACCCGAAGAGAGCTTAAGGACGATAAAGGAGTATACAAGGAAGATCGCAGAGGAGATGAATGTGGTGGGACTCATGAATATGCAGTACGCCATCGAAAACGGGAAGGTCTTCGTGCTTGAGGCCAATCCCAGGGCGTCGAGGACGGTGCCCCTTGTCTCCAAGGTCTGCGGCATAAGGATGGTTCCCCTGGCAACGGATATAATCACAAGGGAGCTGACCGGGAGACCCTCGCCTGTTGAGAGCTTAAAAGAGAGGGAGATACCCTACTACGGAGTCAAGGAAGCGGTATTTCCGTTTAATATGTTCCAGGAGGTGGATCCCATACTCGGGCCGGAGATGCGCTCCACAGGAGAGGTACTGGGGCTTTCGGAGAAGTCCGGCGAGGCCTTCTTTAAGGCGGAGGAAGCCGCAAATGCGCCCCTGCCGCTGGAGGGAACAGTGCTTATTTCCGTAAACGTGCAGGATAAGCCCGAGGCGCCGGAGATAGCCCGGGCCTTCCACGAGGCCGGCTTTAAGATCCT
>CAMNBW010000167.1 GCA_946533525.1 uncultured Lachnospiraceae bacterium | reverse complement strand
TCCTGCATACGTATAAGGCAGACGGCAAGACGCTTTTAAGCTTTGAGGGAGAGCCCGAGAAGGTGTATATGTGTGGAGATATAGATACCTTCACCGAAGAGCTTTGGAACAGTCTTAATGAGGACAATAAGGTATCGCTTTTTGTGCGCTACATCGATATTGAGACCGGCAAATACGAGACCAGGATAAAAAATAAAAATAAATAGATTTACAGAAGGGAGCTAAGTTATGAACGAACTACAGTTAAAATACGGCTGCAACCCTAACCAGAAGCCGTCGAGGGTCTATATGGAGGACGGAAGCGAGCTTCCGATAGAGGTGCTGAACGGAAAGCCGGGATATATCAACCTCCTGGATGCGTTTAACGGCTGGCAGTTAGTGAGTGAATTAAAGAAGGCTACGGATATTCCGGCAGCAACTTCCTTTAAGCATGTTTCCCCTGCCGGAGCGGCCATAGGACTGCCGTTAAAGCCGATAGAGGCCCGGGTCTACTGGGTGGATGATCTGGACGAGCTTTCGCCCCTTGCCTGCGCCTATGCAAGGGCGAGAGGAGCCGACAGAATGAGTTCCTTCGGTGATTTTATCGCTCTTTCCGATGTATGCGATGTTCCGACAGCAAAGCTTATTAAAAGGGAGGTTTCGGACGGTGTCATCGCTCCCGGGTACGAGGAGGAGGCCCTTGAGATACTTAAGTCCAAGAAAAAGGGAAATTACGCTGTGATAAAAATAGACCCCGAATACAGACCTGCACCTACTGAACATAAGCAGGTATTCGGCGTTACATTTGAGCAGGGCAGAAATGATCTTGAGATTAATAAAGAGCTGCTGCAAAAAGTCGTTACCGAAAATAAGGAGATACCTGAACCGGCGAAGATAGACCTTCTGATAGCGCTGATAACTCTTAAATACACTCAGTCGAATTCGGTGGCTTACGCCAAGGGCGGGCAGGCGATAGGTATAGGAGCGGGACAGCAGTCGAGGATACACTGTACAAGACTGGCCGGAGATAAGGCGGATAAGTGGTTTTTGCGCCAGTCGCCCCAGGTTCTGGATCTTCCCTTCAGAGATGATATAGGGCGTCCCGACAGGGATAATGCCATCGATTTGTATACAGGTGCGGACTATATGGACGTGCTCGACGACGGAAAGTGGGAGAGGCTTTTTACAAGGAAGCCCGAGGTCTTTACAGATAGCGAGAAGAGGGAATGGCTGGATAAGAATTTAAATGTGTGCCTGGGTTCGGATGCATTTTTCCCGTTTGGGGACAATATCGAAAGGGCATATAAGAGTGGAGTGCGCTATATCGCACAGCCCGGAGGTTCGGTTCGGGACGATGATGTCATAGCCGCCTGCAATGCACACGATATAGTGATGTGCTTCATAGGAACGAGACTGTTTCATCATTAAAATTTGTTTGTAATATAGGGGGTTGGAGTATTAGTGCTCCAGCCCCTGTTTTTTGCGATGAATTATAATATAGAGCAGCAATATAATGACTCCTGCGAGGGAGCAGACGGCACCTGTCCGTAAGAGGGGCATTTTAAATTCCAGCTTTATGGAATGAGCTCCTTTTTCGAGAGGAAGCGCCATATACATATCGTTGGCACAGTAAAGTGGAACCTCGGTTCCGTTATCGTAAGCATGCCAGCCTTTAGAAAAGGGTATTGACAGATATAAGAATTTGAAGCTGTCCAATTCAATATTTCCGGTTACGACATCTCCGTCTATAGTCACGTTATCAAGGTATTTTTCCTTAAGCTTTGAGGTCTTTTGGGCATAATCATCCATTGGAAGCGCATAGACCGATATGTTCTTAAGGGTCAGTATGGTAGGCTGGGTAAATGAGACCCTTACAGAATCCAGCCCATCCTCATAATAGCCAAGGTTAACAACATAGTCATGTCTGTCGTTATACTGCTTTTTATATGGCGGATCGTATATTATGTGAGCCTCGTCCCCGTCAGGAGCTTCAACATATATATGGCCTTCGCTGCTTGGACGATCAGTAAGATGTTCTTTGATAATATCCCGTTTTTCGTTTGCCGGCAGAAAGTCCCAGTTTACTTTATTGAAGCGATGCTGGGGATCATATTTTTCATCATCTCCGAAATACAGGTCATAGGAGGTTATCTCTTCGTGCTCAATACCCTCTATATAGCAGTAATATTCACAATTTCGGGGGGCTGGTGCATCAAAGCTTAAATCGATGGCTCCTCCAATAGGAGAGATATATTGATCTCCCCGGACTGTGATTTCATCAGAAACCACAGCTTTTGCGTCGAGCCGGTGGATGTTATCCAAATAATCTTTTGTGCCTTTAAATATATGAGAAGGATCCTCAGAATAGTCCTTCAGAGTCACCGCATCCAGCATGGACCACTCTTTTTCGGGAGCCGACATACGCATATATGTGTCATATGGAATATAGCTGTCGTATGTTGAACCCAGCGGAAGGGAATAATCGTTTTGGTGGATATATTTATAGTTTTCCGTTTTGGATTTTACCGAGGATATTTGATAATCGGTAAGCTCGTCGGTTCCCAGTTCCTTTTTCAGGGCGTTCAGCCTTTGCTCTTCTTCAGCTTCATTAACATTTATGGAAGTCATGAAGGAATATCCGTAAGGAACCTTTTCACTGTTAGATACGAAATATTTTATGGAAGATATTTCCTGAGCGACTGTACGCGCATTGTAATTTGAATAAATATAAACAGGAGTGGAAAGCATGGCCAGATTCCGGCGGAAATTGTATGCGTAAGGAGAGGGAATTGACCAGTAATAATTTGTAGAGGAAAGGTCTCTTATAAGACCCGAGTTGTTTTCGGGCAAATCTCCTGTATAGCGTGTTAAGGGATCTGTCGGGTCAGAGCCTGCGAATGAACGGATCAATTCTATGGCGAGACTTTCATTGTCATTATATATGTTAGGAAAGCTGTTCAAAGGTACAACTTTTTCCAAAAGCTCCGATGAAAACCGATATGGTATTAAGATACATGTGCTGAGGACGCAGAAGAGCATGAGGATATATTCTTTATATTTTGAGCGGATGCTGTCCAGACTCAATAAAAGTATGAAGCAGGCCGACAGGGCCAGGGATAAAAACGCTTCTTCACCTCTGGAATCCTCCAGCAGATAGCACAGCAGCACATAGGCGGTCAAAGCTGCCGAGACCGGCAGTATATTCTTTTTGAGGGTCTCGGTAAACTCATTCCACAGTCTTGTAAATGCATATGCAAATATAAGATACCTGATATATCCCCACCGGGTCTCAGGAAAAGCAAAGCCGGAAAAAATATAATCAGCAAGCTGGAGACAGTACATGATGGTGGTCAGTATGATCAGTGTCTTTAGAAAGGTATATTTTTTACGGATAGTAAAAAGCAGGACGATCGCAGCAAAGGAAGCTGCAGGGATGATCTTTAAATAATACCTGGGCAGTTCAAGATAGAACAAGGGTTCCTGGAAGAGGTGTATTGTAAATTTCAACCCCTGTCTGGGTGAAATTAAAGCTGCCGACAATGAAGGGAGAAGGATCACGGATGAAAGGAGGAGGCCCAGCATCGCGGCTCCTGCAATTTTTAATAAAGGTGAAATATACAGACCTATGTTCTTCTTATACAGGAAGATAAGGCGCAGCAGTACGTATATTGCAAGAGGCGGACCGGATAACAGGGTAAAATAGAAGCTGCTCAGAGAAAGAAACATCAATGAGAGGCTTAAAACGAGGGCGGATTTCTTCCGGAGCATGCGTTCTATTCCCCAAATAATGAGCGGGAGATAGACCATTGGAATTATAAACAGCGTAAAGTTATGAATACTGCCTAAATTTCTGGTGCAGAAGGTATATAGCAGGGCTCCCGAAGGTATCTGAAGAACAGAGGAAGGATTGGGGATAAGCTCGCGGCACATAAGTATAAAAGCAATACCGCTAAGGTACAATCTTACCATGGTAGAGATTTCATAAAAAATGTACATATTATCCCTGTTGAATAATATGCTGAAAAGATACAGCGGATCACCATATCCGTAGTAATTTCCGTTCGCTATGATCTCATCGCCCTCCCCGAAGGCAAAGCTCCATTCGGTTAAGGAAAAATTATGTTCGAAAAATATATTTTTCAGGAATGACTTCAGATAATCGGAGTAAAATATCATATAGTTCAGATATTGCTTGAAGGCATCGTCACGTCCGATGAAGGTCAAACCCTTAAGTGAAAAAAAGAGGACGATTATTGCGCAAATCGGCAGAAAGATCAGTGTGTATATAATAAAGGGATTGGATCTGTATTTGGAAGGGATCCTGTGTAAAAAAGACATTGCAGACTCCGTAATGAGATATATTGCTTCGGTATTGAATAATCTCCAATCGGCAGATATACTAT
>CAMNBW010000166.1 GCA_946533525.1 uncultured Lachnospiraceae bacterium | reverse complement strand
CTACAGCCATTTTTTGTGCTTTAAGAACACCAGGCTGAGTATGACTATTAAAGCGGATACACATATAACTGCGGGGTAGCCCCAAACGGAATCCAGTTCGGGCATATATTTGAAATTCATTCCATACCAACCGGCTATAAGAGTAAGCGGCATGAAGATCGTCGTGACGACGGTAAGCACAGTCATAATGCGGTTTTGTTTCACATCGAGCCGGGACTGATAGGTGTCGCGTATCTGATTCGTATATTCCAGAAGTGAATTTACTATGTCATGCAATCTGGAGACCCTGTTGGAAAACAGCCGGAAAAATCGTAGCTGCTCCACCTTGAAGAAGTTGTTCTCGTTCTCTTCAAATTCCTGGGCCAGATCGATCAGTTGGTTATAATGAGTCCTCAAATCCCTTAGGCTTCCTCTGATGTCATTTAGGGCATCCAAATCGCCTTCTTTTCCGCTGTCAATATCGTTGTCTATAGCATCCAGCCTTTTTTCGAAGCCCTCCAGAATGCTTAGATCTTCGTGTATTATCTGCTCAAGAAAATCATAGATAAATCTTTCAAGACATGGCAGACGCCATTTTTTTGTGTTTTTTATCCTTTCAATTATATGTGCCGCCATGCTGCCGGAATCGATGAACACTATCCCCTTCTCATCGAGGGCAAAGGCAAATTTATGATAGTCTTCCGTCATGCTGCCTCTGTCGGGAACAGCGAAGGTTCCGGTAACAGAATCATAGTTTACTTCGGCCTTTGTCGTATATATCTCAGCAAAATCCGGTTCCAGGTCGATACCCATTTCAAATTGAGCGCCTTCCTCGATCCACTCCTCCGGCGACAAAACCGCCACGTATTGGTACTCTCCCCTATGGCATTCTTCTGAAGAGCAGCTGCGAAGCATCGTATCTATCAAATAATACATTTCTTTTCCCTCTCCCTGCGTATCATTTTAACCTTGTAAATATGCCCTCGATTCAATCTGTCATTTAACATTATAATCTGCCTTTAGCTTATCCGCAAAGACGATTATATTGTTAGTCCGCGAAAACTATGATAGTATGAAAAAAATATTTAGAACAGTTACGTATGAAGTACGGATTACATCGGTTCCTGCACGGTTCCGGGCAGACAAAGAATATCAGAAGTCACTTCGTAACAGGAGGAAAGCTATGAAAAAGATGATCACAGTCATCGCACTGGCCATAATCGCCGCGATGTTGCCTGGGTGTACTACAGTTGCCCCGTCAGCTCAGAAGCCATCCACACCGACAGCCGTGGATGGAGGTCTGACTTTTATTACCGGAGGTGAACAGGGAACCTATTATCGATATGGTCTGGTTCTTGCGGGGAAGATCTCGGAGACGACAGATACGGCGCTTAACGTTGTCTCGTCCGGCGGATCGCAGGATAATATCAACGCCTTGCAGAGCGGCAGCGCAAAGGTCGGCTTTGCCCAGACCGATGTTCTCTCCTACGCATACGAAGGGACTCGGATCTTTGATGAGAAAGCCGACAAAATCTCCATGATAGCAGAGCTTTATAAGGAGCAGATACAGATCATCACCCTTGATCCCGGTCTCAGGTCGGTTTCCGACCTTAAAGGGAAAAATGTTTCCATCGGCTCTGCCGGCTCCGGTGTATATCTAAATGCGATTGATGTACTGGAGGCTTACGGACTTACGGAACGCGACATCAGCCCAACCTATCAGAGCTTCGCTGATTCTGTGGAAGCGCTTAAGAGCGGGAAGATCGATGCGGCCTTTGTCGTTGCGGGCGCCCCGACCTCGGCTGTCTCCGGGCTTGCGGCGACCGATAATATCTATATGATCAGCCTGGACGAGGAGCATATCGACAAACTTATCGCAACCTCTCCTCATTACAGCAAGGCAGTGATCGATAAGCGTACCTACAATACCGCTGTTGACGTCAATACGGTGGCGGTAGGCGCGGTCTTAGTCGCAAGCGACGACGTATCGGAAGAAGATGTCTACAATATAATATCCGGAATATTTGAAAATAAAGAAGCCATCACCAAGGCTTATTCAAAGGGCGCGGAGCTGGATCTTCAGTCCGCCTCTGCTATTACTTCAGTTCCTTATCATCCCGGGGCGGCAAAGTATTATGCTGAAAAAGGCATTACCGTTCCTGTTAAATAGCAAATTAGGAGAGAAGCCATGAAAGTAATCGAGTTGGATATGTATCAGGCCCTTGGCGTAGCCGTAATCATGCTGCTGCTTGGCCGTTTGCTTGTGGGAAAGATAGCTTTTTTAAGAAAATACTGTATCCCTGCGCCAGTGGTGGGTGGTCTGGTCTTTGCGATCTTTCATGTGATAATGAGATCTGCGGGTATTTTGGAATTCAACTTTGATACGACCCTGCAGAGCGTTTTCATGACCGCGTTTTTCTGCTCCGTCGGCTATATGGCCTCCTTTGGTGAGCTTAAAAAAGGCGGAATCGGAGTAATCAAATACCTGGCTCTTGCAGTCGTCATGTGCTGTATTCAGGATGTTGTGGGCGGTTTTGGTGCCAAGCTGTTCGGGCTGGACGGTAAATTAGGTCTGACGATGGGCTCTATTGCCCTGGTGGGAGGGCATGGAAACGCCGGCTCCTTCGGACCCTTCCTTGAGGATCTTGGTGTGGCGAATGCTACTACCGTCGCCGTTGCAGCGGCAACCTACGGACTGATCGCAGGCTGCGTCATCGGCGGTCCCATTGCAGTGTCCAAGATCCGCAAATTCAATCTGAAATCTCAAGGCCTTAATCTGCACGGCACACAGGGTTCAGAGACCCTGGAGGTCAGCGTTGACCCCGATACCGGAGCCCTGGACAAGGACAATCTGATGAATGCCGCAATATATATCGTAGTGGGTATAGGACTGGGTACCGTCGTTTCCCTGCTCTTAAACAGATTTGTCACATTGCCGGGTTATATCGGCTCCATGATCGTAGGCGCTATCATACGAAATGTGCAGGTAGCCCGCCGGATAGAGATTCCGATGGCTGAAATGAGTGCCCTCGGAAATATCTGTCTCTCTTTATTCCTGGGTCTGGCGATGATCAACTTAAAGCTATGGCAGCTTGTAAGGCTGGCGCTGCCGATGATAGTTATTTTGCTGGTCCAGACCGTCATAATGTATTTCTACGCTTCATTTGTGGTATTTAACGTCATGGGACGGAATTATGACGCAGCAAATCTTGCCTCAGGTTTCTGCGGCTTCGGGATGGGAGCCACCCCGAATGCCATAGCGAACATGCAGGCTATCACCAATGAATTCGGCCCTGCCCCGGTTCCCTTTGTGATAGTATCGCTGGTGGGAGGGTTGTTCATCGATTTCTTCAACTCGGCAGTCATCACAGCCTTCACAAATTTTCTATAAGAAGCTTCTTAATAAGAAGCGGTTTCTTTACAGCAGATGCGCCCTGAGCTCCTCTCCGCTCAATTCGCTAAGATAAGCCGGAGCAATATCGAGAACCGTCTTGCAGCCGCGCTGTCCTTCGTCATAAAGCCTCTTGGCTGCGCGAGCGTAGGCCACAAGGACACTGGTGGTGAACTCAGGATTGGAATCCAGCTTTAAACTGTATTCAATAACGTGCTTATGCTCTTTATTGACGCCCGTGCTTCCGCTGCGGAAAACAAAGCCTCCGTGAGCCATGCCCGCGTGGTCGCGCAGAAGCTCTTCCTCACTGATAAAATGAACCGTTGTGTCATAATCGGAGAAATAGTTGGGCATATTCTTGATCTCCTGCTCGACGCGGTCGGCGTCCGCCCCTTCCTCCAAAACTACAAAACACTCCCTCGTATGCTTCTGCCTCGTGGTAAGCTCGGGATTCTTACCTGCGCGAACCTCTTCAAGAGCGCTTTCAATGGGAATAGTATACTGCTTGGCGTTTTTAACCCCGTCGATACGCCTTATCGCATCGGAATGACCCTGGCTTATTCCTTTGCCCCAGAAGGTATAATCCTTTCCGTCGGGAAGGATGGCATTTGAATAGACACGGTTTAAGGAAAACATTCCGGGATCCCAGCCTACAGAGATGACCGCGATCTTTCCCCCCTCTTTAGCTGCCTTATCTACATTTGAAAAATGCTCAGGTATACGGGCATGAGTATCGAAGCTGTCGATGACATTGAAAAGCTTTGCATACTTCGGGGTCTGCTCCGGAAGGTCAGTCGCGCTTCCGCCGCAGATTATAAGCACATCGATCTTATCCGTCCATTTGTCGGCCTCATCCGCATGTACTACAGGAACACCGGATGAGAGTATGCTTACGCTTTCGGGCGCGCGCCTGGTAAATACTGCCGCCAGCTCCATGTCCTTTGAGGCGTTTACGGCGATCTCCACACCTTTTCCCAGGTTGCCGTATCCCATGATACCAATTCGTGTTTTCATAA
>CAMNBW010000165.1 GCA_946533525.1 uncultured Lachnospiraceae bacterium | reverse complement strand
AACGAGATCGCAAATCTCTGCGAGGCCATAGGCGCCGACGTGGAGGACGTGGCAAAGGGAATGAGCTATGACAAGCGTATAGGGGACAGATTCCTGCATGCGGGCATAGGCTATGGCGGCTCATGTTTCCCCAAGGATACGAAGGCATTAAGCTGGCTTGCGCGTTTTAACGATCATGAGATAAAGACCGTCAAGGCGGCCATAGAGGTAAACGAAAACCAGAAGCTCCTGCCGGTCAAGAAGGCAGCCAGATATTATCCCAGCCTTAAAGGGTTGACCGTGGCGGTGCTGGGACTGACCTTCAAGCCCGACACCGACGATCTGAGGGAGGCGCCCTCACTGGTAACGGTGCCCGTTATTTTGGACGACGGAGCGAGGGTAAAGGCCTGGGACCCCGTGGGTGTTGAAAATTTCAAAAAGCGGGAGAGCGGAGATATTACCTACTGCGAGACAATAGAAGAGACCCTTAAGGATGCAGATCTTTGCTTTATCTTTACCGAATGGAAGGACATAAAGTCCATGGATCCGGAAGTATTCGTAAAGCTAATGAAGATTCCCATAGTGATAGACGGGAGAAACTGCTTCTCCACCGCTTCAATGAAAAAGGTAAAGGGTATCGTATACGACAGCATAGGCCGGGCTCCTATAGATAACCGGACAGGAAATAAGGCATGAAAGTAGTTATACTGGCGGGAGGCCTTGGGACAAGGATCTCCGAGGAGAGCCATTTAAAGCCAAAGCCCATGATAGAGATAGGCGAGAAGCCTATATTATGGCATATAATGAAGGAGTATTCCCACTACGGCTTTAACGAGTTCATCATATGCCTGGGATATAAGCAGCATGTGGTCAAGGAATATTTCGCCGACTATTATCTGTATTCCTCGGATGTGACCTTTGACCTTGTAGAGAATTCCTGTCAGATTCACAATAACCATTCCGAGCCCTGGAAGGTGACCCTGGTGGACACGGGGCTTAACACCATGACAGGGGGTCGCCTGAAGAGGGTCAGAAATTACATCGGCGACGAAACCTTTATGATGACCTATGGCGACGGGGTTTCGGATGTGGATATACAAAGCCTCCTTGAGTTCCATAAGGCTCATGGAAATATCGGCACCATCACGGCGATCTCGGTGGACCAGCGCTTCGGCGTACTGGACATAGGCTCCGACGACAGGGTGCATACCTTCGCGGAGAAGGATGAGAAGGATTCAAGCGTCGTCAACGGCGGCTACATGGTATTTGAACCGAAGGTCTTCGACTATATCGAGGGCGATAAAACTGTATTTGAAAAAGAGACACTGGCACAGCTGGCGGGCATGGGGGAACTCAGCGCCTATAAGCATAAGGGCTTCTGGCAGTGTATGGATACACAGAGGGAGAAGCAGAAGCTCGAAGATCTATGGGCTTCCGGCAAGGCTCCCTGGAAGGTTTGGGAATAATGGATTCTCCGAAGGAGTTACTGGATTTTTACAGAGGAAAAAAGGTTTTTATAACCGGGCATACGGGCTTTAAGGGAGCATATCTGAGTAAGGTGCTCATGATGGCGGGAGCCAGCGTTACAGGCTATTCCCTGGAGCCTCCCACAGAGCCCTCGCTCTATGACCTTGCGGATATAGGCGAAGGGATGGATTCGGTTATCGGAGACGTCAGAGATTATGAAAAGCTTAAAAAAAGCTTTGACGCCTCTTCGCCGGAGATAGTGTTTCACCTCGCCGCCCAGCCCATAGTGCGGCTCTCCTACAGGGAGCCCAGGCTCACCTATGAAACCAATGTCATGGGGACGGTGAACCTTCTGGAATGCATAAGGGAAGGCGATACGGTGCAATCCTTCCTGAATGTCACCACTGACAAGGTATATTTAAATAACGACGAGGACGAAGCCTTCAGGGAGGATATGCCTCTGGACGGCTACGACCCCTATTCCAATTCAAAGTCCTGCTCTGAGCTGGTCACCCACAGCTATACAAAGTCTTTTTTCGCAGACAGGGAAGTGGGAATATCCACGGCAAGGGCCGGAAACGTCATAGGGGGAGGGGACTTTGCACAGGACAGGCTTGTGCCGGACTGCGTGCGCTCCGTGAAGTCGGGGCAGCCGATGGTCTTAAGAAACCCGGCGTCCATAAGACCCTTCCAGCATGTGCTGGAGCCGGTATTCATATATCTGCAGATAGCGAAGGCGCAGTATGAAGATAAAAAGCGGCAGGGCTATTACAACGTGGGCCCCGACATTGAGGACTGCATAAGCGCGGGAGATATGACCGAAGAATTTGCCCGGTGCTGGGGAGAGGGCTTTAAGACCGAGATCCGCCCCGACGGAGGGCCCCATGAGGCGAAGTTTTTAAAGCTGGACTGCACGAGGATAAAGGAGACCTTTAACTGGAAGAGCGTCTGGAACATAAGGAAGGCCATCGAAAAATGCGTGGAGATGAGCCGGGTCTATATCCGGGGAGAAGGACTTGAGGAAATCCTGAGACAGCATATAGAGGAATATGCTTCGGACGCGGAGAAGGTTTGGAGATAACGGAGATATTGACCAATGTTTGAGAATATGAACGAAAAAGAGGCAAGGGATCAGATACTGGAGGCTGTGGCGCGGTATGCAAAAAAATACCACTCCTCCGAGACACCCTATGAGCCGGGCAGCAGGATCAACTATGCGGGCAGGTATTATGATGAAAACGAGATGGTAAATCTGGTGGACTCCGCCCTTGAATTCTGGCTGACCACGGGAAGGTATACGAACGAATTTGAAAGAGAATTCGGACAGGAGCTGGGAGTAAAGTATGTCTCCCTGGTCAATTCGGGCTCCAGCGCCAACCTTCTTGCCTTTGCAACCCTGACGAGCCCTCTGCTGGGAGACAGGCGGATAAAGCGGGGAGACGAGGTCATTACGGTGGCGGCGGGCTTTCCGACGACGGTATCTCCAATAATAAGATATGGGGCGGTACCGGTTTTCGTAGATATGACCATCCCCGAGTACAATATAGACGTTTCCATGCTGAGCAAGGCCCTGACGGAAAAGACCAGGGCTGTGATGATAGCCCATACCCTGGGAAATCCCTTTGACTTAAAGGAGGTAAAGGCCTTCTGTGAAAGAAACGACCTGTGGCTGATAGAGGATAACTGCGATGCCCTGGGGAGCAGATATACCCTGGACGGGGTCAGGCATTACACCGGAACCATCGGGGACATAGGAACCTCGAGCTTCTATCCTCCCCACCATATAACCATGGGAGAGGGTGGAGCTGTCTATACCAACAATCCCCTTCTCAATAAGATAGCCCGTTCCATGAGGGACTGGGGACGGGACTGCTCCTGCCCTTCCGGTCTGGACAATACCTGCGGGCACCGCTACGACGGACAGTACGGCCTCCTTCCGGCAGGCTATGACCATAAATACGTATATTCCCACTTCGGCTACAATCTGAAGGCTACGGATATGCAGGCGGCCATAGGCTGCGCGCAGCTTAAGAAGCTTCCGATGTTTACCCGGAGAAGGAGGGAGAACTTCGAAGCCCTGATGGGCGGCTTAAGGGATCTGGAGGATAAGCTCATACTTCCAAAGGAGACGAAGAATGCCGAGGCAAGCTGGTTCGGCTTTATAATGACCGTACAAAACGGGGCGGACAGGAAGAAGATAGTTCCCTACATAGAGAAGGAGGGAGTACAGACGAGGATGCTCTTTGCAGGCAATCTCATAAAGCACCCCTGCTTCGACGAGCTCAGGGGAACGGATGCATACAGGGTGGTGGGAGACCTTCCCGTCACCGACAGGATAATGGAAGACAGCTTCTGGATAGGCCTGGGGCCTGCTATGGACAGGGACAGGCTGGACAGGATGATAGAGGTGATCCATAAGGCTGTAAAGGAAACTGCATGAATAAAATCTCTTTGATGGACTGCACCCTGCGGGACGGGGGCTTTGTAAATGAATGGCGCTTCGGGCACGGAGAGATGATAAATCTCTTTGAACGCTCCGTATCCGCCGGCATAGATTATATAGAGGCGGGCTTTCTGGACAGCCGCGAGGAGTTTGATATTGACAGGAGCATAACCCCGGATACGGCCGGCTTTGACAGGCTGTATGGAGGTCTTGACCACGGCTCGTCAAAGATCTTCGCTATGATAGACTATGGAACCTGCCCTCTTGAAAATATTGCGGATGCCAGGGACACTGTGATCGACGGCATAAGGGTCATGGTCAAGAAAAAGACCCGCTACGAGGCTCTGGAATTTTGCGGGGAGCTTAAGAAAAAAGGCTATATGGTCTTTGTGCAGCCGGTGTCGGTCACGGGCTATTCGGATGAAGAGATGCTGGAGCTGGTGGAGAGGGTAAATGAGCTGGAGCCCTTCGCCATGTCCATAGTGGATACCTACGGGCTTTTGGATTCGG
>CAMNBW010000164.1 GCA_946533525.1 uncultured Lachnospiraceae bacterium | reverse complement strand
TCACGGGGCTTAAGGCTTGAACATAACCGTTTTATGTGCCGGAAAATTAAAAGAAAAGTATTTAAGGGACGCGGCGGCTGAATATGAAAAGAGGCTGTCGCGTTATTGCAGGTTGAAGATAGCTGAGGTGGAGGACGGGCCGGATATGGCCGCCGAGGCGGCAAGGATGCTTAAGCGCCTCGACCTCTCTTCCTATATTATAACCCTTGAGATCGATGCCAAAGAGCTTACAAGCGAGGAATTCGCCGGGAAGCTCGAGGGACTCGGGGTTTCGGGCATTAGCGATATAACCTTTGTAATAGGAGGGCCCGAGGGGCTCGACGAGAGCATAATAAAGAAAGCCCGGGAGCATTTAAGCTTTTCAAGGATGACCTTTACCCATCAGATGATGAGGGTGATACTTTTGGAACAGATATACAGAAGCTACAGGATAATCAACGGGGAACCATATCATAAATAGCAGGTGACTGGTATGAGAATGAATGATCTTATTACAAAAAAGAGAGACGGAAAGGAGCTTACCGACGAAGAGATAGCTTTCATTATAGAGGGCTATACCAAGGGCAGCCTTCCCGACTATCAGATGGCGGCAATGCTGATGGCGATCTACTTTAAGGGGATGAACGACAGGGAGACCACCTCCCTTACAAGGTGCATGGCCTACAGCGGCGGGGAATTACTGGATCTGTCTGAAATTAAGGGGATAAAGGTGGACAAACATTCCACCGGAGGCGTCGGAGATAAGACCAGCATAGCCTTAGTCCCGCTTATGGCGGCCTGCGGCCTGCCTGTGGCGAAAATGAGCGGAAGAGGGCTGGGCTTTACCGGAGGCACCATAGATAAGCTGGAGAGCTTCCCCTCTTTTACTACGGATATAGATACCGCTTCTTTTATAAGAAATATTAATAATATCGGCTGCTCCATAATGAGCCAGACTGAGGATCTGTGCCCTGCGGATAAAAAGCTCTATGCCTTAAGGGACGTTACGGCTACCGTGGAGAGCATGCCCCTTATCGCTTCCAGCATAATGAGCAAGAAGGTCGCCGCGGGGGCGGACGCCATAGTTTTGGAGGTCATGAGCGGAAGCGGGGCCTTCATGAAAAACGACGAGGATGCCCGGGAGCTTTCGGAGATAATGGTAAATATCGGCCGGCTGGCGGGAAGGAAATGCGTCGCGGTTATAACGGAGATGAACGAGCCCTTAGGCTCAGCCGTAGGTAATTCCCTGGAGGTCATAGAGGCCATGGAGACCCTTAAAGGCCGGGGCAGCAGCGAGCTTTTGGAGGTATTGAAAACGCTCGGGACCCAGATGCTTATACTGGGTGAAAAGTGTGAGACCGAGGAGGCCGGCCGCAGCATGATAGAGGAGGCCATTTCAACCGGAAAGGCCATTGATAAGCTAAGAGAACTCGTAGCCGCCCAGGGAGGTGATCCCCATGCCGTGGACGATTACACCCTCCTGCCTAAGGCAGCCATAGTAGAGCAGATAGAAAGTCCTCAGGAGGGCTACATTGCAAAGATACGCTGCGACGAGGTCGGCATGTGCGTTCATACCCTCGGAGGGGGAAGGAGCGTCAAGGACGAGCCGGTGGATCTTTCTGTAGGACTTATGGTAAATAAAAAGGTCGGGGACTTTGTAAAGAAGGGAGAGTCCCTTGCAGAGATACACGGGAATTCCGAAGAGGCCGTAATGAAGGCAAAGAAGCGGTTCCTTGATGCCTACACCTTTTCGGATACACCTACGGAGCATTTAAAGCTTATTCACGGAATCGTTAAATGAAAAATGGCTATCAGGCAGAACTGACCGATCTAAACGCCGCCCATCTGGTCAATATCTTCGGTCAGTTCGATGTTTTTTTAAAAAAGATAGAGCGGGAGCTTAAGGCTGAAATAATCTTCAGGGAAGAAAAGCTCATAATAAAAGCCGGGGACAGGGAGAACCTGGACGCGGCAAAGGATGTGATAAACGAGCTCATGCAGCTTTCGCTTAAGGGCAATGTCATAGACGAGCAGAATGTGAATTACGCCATTTCCCTTGCCAGGGAAAAGAGGATAAACCTTATGGAAGAGATAGACAGGGATATAATTTGCCATACCATACAGGGAAAGAGCGTCAAGCCCAAGACGGCGGGGCAGAAGGCCTATGTGGACGCCATCCGGGACAATATGATAGTCTTCGGCATCGGACCCGCCGGCACAGGAAAGACGTTTCTCGGCATGGCGATGGCGATAACGGCCTTTAAAAATGAGGAGGTCAGCCGGATTATCCTGACCCGGCCGGCAATAGAGGCGGGAGAAAAGCTGGGGTTTCTGCCCGGAGATCTGCAGAGCAAGGTGGATCCCTATTTAAGGCCGCTTTACGATGCGCTCTATCAGATAATGGGGCCGGACAGCTTTCAGAAGAACATGGAGAAGGGACTAGTAGAGGTGGCTCCTCTGGCGTATATGAGGGGAAGGACCCTCGATAACGCCTACATTATCCTGGATGAGGCCCAGAATACCACCCCTGCACAGATGAAGATGTTTCTTACAAGGATAGGCTTCGGCTCCAAGGTAGTCGTCACAGGGGATAAGACTCAGAAGGACCTGGCCGCAGGAACGGTTTCCGGGCTCGATACGGCGGAGAGGGTATTAAAGGATATTGAGGGGATCTCATTTCAGTATCTCACGAGCCAGGATGTGGTGCGCCACCCCCTGGTTCAAAAGATAGTCAAAGCCTACGAAGATTATGAGGTTAAGTCAAAGAGACGTGAAGCAAGAGGAAGCAAAGAAAAAAAAGGAAGAGCCCGCGGTTAAGGATAAAAAGACAAATAAGACGGGCAAGGCGAAAAGGCAAAAAGCTCTTCCGTTAAAGATATATCTGATAGCGCTCATAGAAATGCTCGCAGCGCCGTGTGTTTGTTTTTTATGCATATTTTTAAGGGAGGGCTTTAGCCGTTACGCCTGTTTCAGCGCGGGAGCCGTCCTTGTGACTGCGGCCTTTGCCCTATGTGTTAAGATAAGCGAGTATCCCCAAATGCCCTATGGGAACAGTACGCATCCGGTAAGAAACGCCATCTGTTTTTTTGCCCTATGCCTCATCGCCCTAAGTACGGGGTTCCTGCCTGAATTTGCGGTTCCCCTGTCCTCGGCCTGCTTTATCTACATGGTACTGACCTCCCTAAAAACCGGCCTTTCCCATGCCCTGCTCTTTACGACAATGGCAATGTGTTCCCTGGGAGAGGGAAGCTGGTTTTTTATCTATTACTTCCTGGGGACGCTGATCTTATGCTATATGTATTCAAGGGCAGAGGATTTTGAAAGGATGGTCCTGCCAGCCTGCGTTTTTGCGCTCTACAGGGTGGTACTGTTCGTTTTCATAAGCTTTTGCTTAAATACCGGGCTTACTCCTCAACTTATCATAGCCGCCGCCGGAGGGCTCATAGCCGAGCTCGTGGTTATCTTAATCGGAGTCTACCGCTTAAGGCAGGACGTGGTAAACAGGCTGAAGCTTAAGCTGTCTGAGATCTGCGACCCGGAATACAGGCTCTTAAAGGAATTACGGGAGGAATCGAGGGAAGAATTTTTCAGGGCGGTGCATACGGCCTACCTTTGCAATTTATGTGCCAAAAAGATAGGCGCGGATACAATGCTGACAAGGGCTTTGGGATATTTTCACCGGATCGGGGTCTTAAGGGGAGATAACATGAATATCGCCCAGAAGACCTTAAGCATTGCCCTTGAAAACGGCTTCGAGCCCGAGCTTGTCGGGCTGATACGGGAGTACTGGGAGATCTCGGCGCATAAGCTGTCGAAGGAGGCCTCCATAGCCATACTCTGTGACGACGTGGTCCATACCATAATGGACAGGTTCACCACCAGCAACAATGTTAATTACAATAATATAATTTCGGAGACCATGGAGTTTTACACGCAGTATAAGAGGTTTTCCATTTCCGACCTCTCCCTTAAGGATATAGGGGATATAGAAAAATGTCTCAAAGGAGAAAAGCTTTACTATGACTTTCTTCGTTGAATGTGAAACGGATACCGTTCTGGAGGGGATAGATTACGAGGCTGTGCTAAAGGAAGCCGCAGGGGAGACATTAAAGCGGCTTAACTGCCCCTATGAGGTCTCGGTAAGCCTTACCCTGACGGACAGCGATAATATTCAGGAGCTTAACAGGCAGTTTCGGGGCGTGGATGCTCCCACGGACGTGCTGTCCTTTCCGATGCTCGACTATGAGACACCGGCGGATATGTCCGGTATAAAGGAGGCGGATCCGGAGTATTTTGACCCGGAAACCGGGGAGCTTAACCTGGGGGACATCGTTATAAATCTGGACAGGGTAATACAGCAGGCGGCGGACTACGGCCACTCTCAAAGGCGAGAATTTGCTTTCCTTATTGTGCATAGTATGTTACACTTACTGGGGTTTGATCATGAGTCG
>CAMNBW010000163.1 GCA_946533525.1 uncultured Lachnospiraceae bacterium | reverse complement strand
AACACCACCATGCTTCATCTCCTTATGGGTTATCCCGCAGGAGGTCTCGGAGTATATCCCTTTACGCCCGTCAGCATCGGCCTGGAAAAGCGTTCGCTGGGAGAGGTGCTGGAAAAAGCCGGGGGCCTTACGGAGGGGCTTAAGGGAGTGGAGACGGTTATCCTGCCAGGGATCTCTGCTTTTGTGGGAGCGGATATTGTCTCCGGCCTGTATAGCTGCGGCTTTTATGACAATGAAAAGATCTGCGCCCTTATAGACCTTGGAACCAACGGGGAGATGGCCCTTGGCAACAAGGATAAGCTTATGGTGACCTCGACGGCAGCGGGACCGGCCTTCGAGGGAGGAAATATAAAATGGGGCGTGGGAAGTATCCGCGGCGCCATATCCTCGGTAAAGATCAGTGAGAGCGGGGCAGAAATAACAACTATAGGCGAAACCGGTGAGGTCACGGGAATATGCGGAACCGGAGTCATTGAAACCACCGCCGAGCTGCTGAGAAACGAGCTTATCGATGAAACGGGGGTTCTTGAGGACGAATATTTTGACGAGGGCTATCCTCTTGCAACAAGCGTAAAGGGAGAGACCATAACCTTTACCCAGAAGGATGTACGGGAGATTCAGCTTGCTAAATCCGCCATAAGGGCGGGCTTTGAGACCATGCTTTTAAACTATGGAGTAAAATACGAGGATATAGACAGGCTATATATCGCCGGAGGCTTCGGCTATTACCTGGATGTCAGGAAGGCCGCGGCCATAGGAATGATCCCGGAGGAGTTGCTTGAAAAGTGCGTGGCAGCGGGAAACACATCCCTCTATGGTGCAGTGAAATTCCTGACCGCCGGGGAAGAAGCGGAAGAGATGGTCTCCTCTTTGGCGGAGGGCGCGGAAGAAATATCCCTTTCCGCAGATAAGAATTTTAATGAATTCTATATGGAATATATGATGTTTGAATAAAAGGGCTGCCAAAACCGGCGGCTTCATCGGTGGGTGACGGGTCAGCTTAAGTGGGCAAGGGGGCAGCTATTCCGACAGGCGGATAAGCTCCCTCTGACCGAAGCACAGCGCTTCCTCGATGGACAGCTCCTTATTGAACATTTTCTTAAAGATATCGTAGATGATGTTCTCCACAGCGTAGGGAGGGATCAGCCTGCCGTCCTTTCCCGAGGGGTAGATCCTGTCGCGGCTGGCTTTCTGCCCTTTTTCAGTTATTGGCATCCAGGGGTAGAGCTTCATTATCTCGTAGTTATCGTAAGGATAGGTTATTACGGACTGGCCGTTCAAGGTAGTCATGTAGTAGCTGGTGCTTTTTCTGGACAGCCATTTATAAAATTCGAAGATCAGCTCCTTTTTGTCCGTATTTTTGTTAAGCCCCAAATTCCAGCCCACGTTGACCGGAATTCCTCCGGGTATCATGGCGTAATCCACCTTTGAAACAATATCGCTCTGTACGAAATTGCTTATATTTGAGGCGTATTCCGTGAATGAGATCAGCATGGCGGTATTCCCGGCACCGAAGGAGTGGAAGCTTTGGTCGATAGAGGTTTCGAGAAAATCCTGTTCCGCATACTGGCAGCTTTCCAGCATACTCTCAAAGCCCTTGACATTTTGCGGCGAATTCAGCGCGAGATGACCGTGTGCGTCGTAAAGGCCGCCGCCGTAGCTCCAAAGACGGATCAGAAGCTCAAGGATGAGCTCCTCGTGAATGCTTCCCATAACGGAGGTTCCGTAAATAGTTGGAGAATAGGGATTGAAGGATTTTGTAAAAAGCCTTGCGATGGCGTTGAATTCCGTCCAGGTTTTCGGGGGTCTTAAGGGCGCATTGTGGATAGACTCAAACTGCCGCTGCATAAGGGGCATATCGAAGAGATCTTTTCTGTAAAACAGAATGTGGGTACCGCCGACAATGGGAAAGCCGATGTATCTTCCCTCAAATTTGCAGTTGTTCAGATTTTTTCTGACGATATGGCCATGCATTGCGTCGTCGGAACGGATGAAGTCGGTAATGTCCGAAAAAGCCTGCTTTTTTCCCATGAAGGTAAGCCAGGATACGTCGAAGACGAATATATCGTAGTCCTTACATCCGTTGTCCGTATGCTCAACTATGGTATTGAAAAGATCCCTGTAGCTTAGAATATCGTATTCGATATGAACATTGTGGGTCTTTTCGAATTCATTTGCCACGGCGCACATTGAAAGAAGGGTGGGAAGCGAAGGCGCAAATATCCTGATACGCTCTCGGGGCGTCACTCTGACGGGAACGGGGACCGGGACGGGAGGGAGCTTCAGGCCGGAATCCACAACGTTGTCCTTAAACAGCAGAAATTCCTTTTCGAAGAACCGCGGAGAGCGGATGTTTCCCATAAGGGTGTCTATACAGTGCTGCCCCAGGAGATAGGCGGTCCTGGAGGTATGAAGGACATTCGGAAGATAGTTGGTCTTGTTCCAGCAGTCCTCCCCCAGGGTTATCAGGCAGCAGTCCTCGGGCACCCGGATGCCGCACATATCGAAGGCTTCCATTATCCCCAGGGTCAGAAGCTCCGAGGAAACCAGGATGGCCTGGGGCGGCTGCTGCACCAGTCTGTACATGGTCTGGCGGAAAGCGGCTTCCTTGGAAAGTACGGTTTCGATGATGTTGCTCGGATTGTTGGCCAGGCCCAGCGTATCCAGGGCGTCGGTGTAGCCTGTAATGCATTCATGCTCGGAAAAATAGCTGTCAAAGCCGCACATAAGCCTTATGTCGCGGTAGCCTGCCCTTATGAGCTGTGAGGTTATATCGTAAAACACCTTGTAATTGTCGAAAGAAAGAAAATTGCCATAGAAATTTTCAGGAAAGCGTTCGATGAATACCGAAGGGATGTTGCGGCTGAATATGCTCTCCTGGAAAAAGGCGCTGTTTTGCGGCTGACAGGTTATGAGGATTATCCCGTCCACGTTCTTTCCTATGAAGTCATTTATGATCTTGCTCTCAAGCTTCGGAGTATTGTATGAAAAAGAGATATTTAAGGAGTAATTATAATTTTCCGCGCCGGAAAGAATGCCTTTCAGTATCTCGGAATGGCACAGGTCGTCAATATCTGTAAAGACAACGCCTATTTCGTGAACGCTCATCGTCTTTAGGTTTTTAGCCACGGTATTGGGAATATAACCCAGCTCCCTGACCGCGTTCATTATTTTTTCCCGCGTCTCGGGTTTAATGCTTTTTGTATTATTAAGGCAGTAAGAGACTGTCGCAATGGAGACGTCACAATATTCCGCCACATCCTTTAAGGTTACCATGATAAATACTCCCGTAACTGTTTTCTCAACGAACAGCTTCTCAATGTAAGAAAAATACTCTGTAATACTAATGATAAGGGTACCAGGTTAAACTGTCAATTTAAAATTTAAACGTTTAAATTTAAAATTTAATTTAACTTGATTTAACAATATTTGTAGATTACAGTAAATATATACAAACAAGAGAAGTTGTCAGAAAAGAGTAAATGATAAGCGAGCGTTAACTATTCGGGATCAGGATGGTTCCGGACAGTTACAGCAGAAGCATTAATATTATTTCGGGAGGTAGCGCATATATGAATAGTGTGGAAAGGTTCTATGCAACGATCGAGAGGAAGCCGGTTGACCGCCCTGCGTGTTGGATGGGCGATCCTACTCCGGAAGAGGCCGACAGACTGGTGAAGTACTATGGGGTTAAGGACGTCAAAGAGCTGAAGAAAGTCTGCGGCGACGATTTTTACGCAGTTGAGATACCTTATCACAACGGAACCTGCAACGCCATTTTTGCAGCCTTTGACTGGTACATGAACGGCTCGAACGTGGATGTTGAGCACAGGACGCTTACGGCGGACGGCTGCTTTGCCGACTGCGAGGACTTGGATGATGTTATAGCGGTAAATTATCCCTGGCCCAATCCTGAGGACGGCATAGACCCTGAGCTTTGCAGGCAGCTGGTCAATGAAGCTCCGGAGGATAAGGCGGTAATGGGCATGATGTGGGCCTGCCATTTCCAGGATTTTTCGGCGGCCTTCGGAATGCAGACAGCGATGATGAACATGGTATCCGATCCTGAGATGGTTCACTATGTGGATGACCACATCGTTGATTTCTATACAAGGGCTATGGAGATCTTTCTCGATGCGACCAAGGGCAAGGTAAACGCCATTCTTATAGGCGACGACATGGGCTCCCAGAGGGGTCTTATGATAAGCCCCGAGATGGTTAAGGAATTCGTCATTCCCGGAGCAAAAAAGCTTATAGATATAGCGCACAGCTATGATGTAAAGGTTATATATCATTCCTGCGGTTCTATTGTGGAAGCCATACCGCTTCTCATTGAGGCCGGAGTCGATGCCATTCACCCTATTCAGGCTTTGGCAGCAGGAATGGATCCTGCAAATCTTAAAGCAAAATTTGAAGGCCAGGTTTCCTTCTGCGG
>CAMNBW010000162.1 GCA_946533525.1 uncultured Lachnospiraceae bacterium | reverse complement strand
GGGGTTGGAATCAATGGAAAACGACGGCTTCAGATCGGCAGCGGCAACGGAAAATAGGGATAATGTAATAGTAAGAACGAGTATAATCGGCATACTTACCAATATTTTTTTGGCGGCCTTTAAAGCGGGAGTCGGCATACTCTCAAATTCCATCGCGGTGACCCTGGATGCGGTAAACAATTTGTCGGATGCACTGTCATCGGTCATCACAATAGTAGGAACGAAGCTGGCAGGAAAGCTTCCTGATAAAAAGCATCCGCTGGGATACGGAAGAATAGAGTATCTGAGCGCGATGATAGTTTCGGGTATAGTTCTATACGCCGGTATCACTTCAGCCGTGGAATCCGTTAAGAAAATAATCCACCCCGAGAAGCCGGACTACAGCATGGTCTCGCTTATAATCATCGCCGTGGCTGTGGTAGCCAAGGTCATATTGGGAAAGTACGTCAAGGCCCAGGGCAAGAAGGTACATTCCGGTTCGCTTGAGGCGTCGGGAGCCGATGCTTTAAACGATGCCATCCTTTCCTCCTCCGTTCTGGCCTGTGCGATAATATTCAAAATAACCGGGATTTCCCTGGAGGCCTGGGTAGGTATCGTTATATCTGTCTTTATCATCAAAGCCGGAATTGAGATGATGACCGAGACTCTGGATGAGATCCTGGGCTCCCGCGCGGATAAAGAGCTTACGGCAAAGATTAAGGAGATCCTAAACTCGGAACCGGAGGTAAAGGGGGCTTTCGACCTTATCATATACAATTTCGGACCGGACAGAAATTATGCCTCGGTACACCTTGAGCTGCCGGATACGATGACTGCAAAGGAAATAGACAAGCTGACCAGGAAGATGGAAAACAAGGTCTACAAAGAGACCGGAGTGGTCCTGGCCGGAATGGGTCTTTATTCCTATAATACTGAAAATAACGAGGCCGGAAGGATAGAGAAGGACGTACGTGAAAAGGTGCTGGCTCACGAATGGGCGCTGCAGCTTCATGGCTTTTATCTGGATGTCGAGAGCAAAGAGATGACCTTCGATGTGGTAATGAGCTTTGACATTGTCCCCAGGGAAGGGCTTAAGACTATTAATGAGGAGATAAGGAAGGCCTATCCCGAATACAGGGTGAACATTGTTCCTGATGTGGATATTTCCGATTAAAATATATGCGGCTTATGAAAACGGCATTAATATTTTTGTCGTTCACTATAATTAGTGCTATAATCTTTAGGCAACCCTCTAAAGGGAATATTTATTTAAGAGGATATTATGGGTAAAGTAATAGCGATAGCCAATCAAAAAGGAGGGGTGGGAAAGTCCACTACAGCCATCAATCTGTCGGCATGCCTTGCAGAGCTGAAAAAGAAGGTGCTTGTCATTGATGCTGACCCCCAGGGAAATACCACCAGCGGTTTTGGTATCAACAAAAGCATTTTGATAAATACCGTATATGAAATGTTTTTGGGTGACGTTCCGGTCAATGAGTGTATCGTCAGGGATGTTCCGCCCGGACTCTATGTCCTTCCGTCAAATGTAAATCTGGCAGCGGCGGAAATTGAGCTTATCGGGACAGAGCGTAAGGAATATCTTCTTAAAAATGAAATAGAGAAGATCAAGGGGGAGTTTGATTATATCATTATTGATTGTCCTCCTTCACTGAATATTCTGACGGTTAATGCGCTGACTACGGCGGACTCGGTTTTAGTGCCGATTCAATGCGAGTTTTACGCACTTGAGGGTCTTTCACAGCTGCTGCATACCGTAAACCTCGTCAGGGAAAGGATAAATGAAGGACTTCGTATTGAGGGCATAGTCTTTACGATGTATGATTCGAGAACAAATCTTTCGAATCAGGTTGTTGAAAATGTTAAGGCAAATCTTTCCCAGAAGATATTCAGGACTATGATACCGAGAAATATCAGGCTTGCGGAGGCGCCGAGCTACGGCCAGCCCATCACGATCTATGATCCGAGATCCGCAGGCGCAGAGAGCTACAGACAGCTTGCAAAGGAATTACTGCAGGTACAGAATTAGAATTTACGGGGTAAGAAAAGAATGGCAAAAAAAGGCGGCTTGGGCAAGGGGCTGGATTCCCTTATTCCCCCTGCTAAAAATTATGATCTTAAGGCTGATAAAATGGTCGGAGACGACGACGGCTCCCCCTCTGACGGATGGATAAAGGTTAAACTTTCCAAGATTGAGCCGGACAGAAATCAGCCTCGTAAAAATTTTAAAGAGGATGAGCTGAACGAGCTTGCGGAATCCATTAAAAATCTCGGACTCATCGAACCTATCGTCGTTCAGAAGCGAAATGACAGCTATGAGATCGTTACGGGAGAAAGAAGGTGGCGCGCGGCAAAAATAGCCGGCCTTACCGAGATTCCCGTTGTTGTGCGTGAGTACAGCGAAGAGGAAAAGGTTCTCGTACAGCTTGTTGAAAATATACAGAGGGAGTCTCTTGATCCGATCGAAGAGGCCATGACCTATAAAAGATTTTTGACTGAATTTAATCTTAAACAGGACGAGCTGGCCGAGAAGATTGGAAAAAACAGAACTACGATAACGAATTCCATGCGCCTTCTCAATCTGGACGAGCGGGTTCAGAAGATGATCTCCGATGATATTATAAGCGCGGGACACGCAAGGCCTCTGCTTGCCATAGAAGATAAGGATAAGCAGTTCGAGCTTGCAAACAAGATCCTTGACGAGGAGCTTTCCGTAAGGGAGACCGAAAAACTCATTAAAGCTCTTAAGAAGCCCAAGAAGCCGAAAAAGCAGACGGAAGAAGCCCTGCAGCTTATCTACAGGAAATACGAGGATGAGCTGAGGGAGGTTCTAGGGGCCAAAGTTGAGATCGTGGCGAAGGATAATGAGAAAGGCCGTATTGAAATAGAATATTATTCGCAGGATGAATTTGAAAATCTTGTAAGGATACTTAAGACTTCAAAACACAGTTAAACATAAGGGGTAAAAGATTTGGGTAGTGATATATTATCGGCTATAGGTCTGGGAGACCTGGACTTATTTTGGATTTTCCTTTTCTTTTTTATATTTTTAATTGTCCTGCTTGTTTTACTGATCCTTCAGAACTCCAAGATGAGGAGATTAAAGCAGACCTATGAAAGGTTTATGACCGGAAGAAATGCGAAAAGCCTTGAGCAATCCATGGTCAAGCTGTTTGAAGATGTAAACAAGCTAAAGCTTTATGCCAATAAACATGAAAAAAGGCTGAAGGTAATTTATGATAAGGTAAGAAGCTGTTACCAGAAATCTTCTATTATAAAGTATGACGCCTTCAGCGAAATGGGCGGAGAGCTTAGCTTCGTGATCGCCATGCTGGATGAGGACGACAACGGATACATCATTAATTCGGTTCACTCTACCAACAGTTGTTATATTTATACAAAGGAGATCAAGAACGGTCAATCATTCATCGACCTTGGCAAAGAGGAGCAAGAGGCTCTGGATAAGGCAGTTATGGGATAAGTATGCATAAATATTTACGTTCTATAGGTTTTTCAGGCGTTAAATCCAGCAAGGATGTCAGGAAAATTTTAAATAAGGTAATAAAAGAGCCTACCGGACGGCAGTATGTTTCGATGCCGGATGGCAGTATTGCGGTCGAATTCAGGAAGGAATTTTCAAAATCGGCAGGGATCGTTGTCTGCGGTGAATATTATGACGATGTAGAGTTTGAGTATGATTATTATTTTCCCTACTTTACCGGCGCCAATGTCAGTTCCCGGGAGGAGCTTTCCGTTGAGCGTCACAGCGATAAAGAGTCCTACGCCGGTATCTGCGACGATGTAAAGGTTGGGGTTTCACTGATCTTTTATCTCCAGAACAGGATGGAATACATTAAGAGCCGCATGGAAGACAGGGTTCTTGGCTACGATGAGTATCGGCTTCCCGAAAATACTTCTGTGAAGCTTTCCGCCCTGGCCCAGAGCGGAACGATAATGTTTCCGCTTCAAAAGAGGCCGGAGCAGGTGGAAGAGGTCAGAAAAACCGAAAAGAACCGGAAGGAGCTTCTGGTGGCGGCCAGAATGGGGGATGAAGAGGCTATAGAAAATCTCACCCTCGATGACATCGACACCTATTCCGCCATTTCGAAGAAGATCAGAAATGAGGATGTTTTCAGTCTGGTTGATTCCTACTTTATGCCCTATGGCATAGAATGTGACCAGTATTCTATTCTCGGAGAGATTACCAGGGTCCAGAAAACTGTAAATGAATTGACAAATGAAGATATTTATATTATAACTTTGAACTGTAATGATTTGATCTTTGACGTCTGCATCAACAAAAAGGATCTCCTCGGAGAGCCCGAAGCCAGACGCAGGTTCAAAGGCATCGTCTGGATGCAGGGATACATAGACATCCCTGAATGACGTAAAACAATGTCCACGTAGCTCAGCAGGATAGAGCGACCGCCTCCTAAGCGGTAGGTCGGAGGTTCGA
>CAMNBW010000161.1 GCA_946533525.1 uncultured Lachnospiraceae bacterium | reverse complement strand
GTCGACGATGTTGTCAACCTCATTGATCAGTTTCTTCATGATCGTACCTCCTTTAAAAAGTTATGTTAACTCAATTTGCTTTCTCCCCGTGCTTCTTCCGCCGCCGCGATAACCTCCTCCATCGAGCCTCCCGTGGCCGCCTCCACTGCCGCAGCGATGGCTCCCTCTACAATAGGCGCATCCGCCAGCTTAACCTTTATATCCTCGTCCTCCAGAAGCTCTATCGCCGTCTCGGCGCTCATAACTCCGCTTCCGAGGTCAGCCAGCAAAACTACCCCGTCGCCCTCGTCGGCCTCCTTTATGGCCTCCATTATCCTGGTGGCGTCGGTGCCTATCTCCTTGTCCTCCAGGCCCCCGGCCGCGATAATATGCTTATGCTCCGCCGCCATCTGCAGTGCAAGGTCTACCACGCCCTCTGCTATCTTCCAACTGTGGGAAACAATGACCAGTCCTACCATATATGTGCCTCCTACTCACCCTTTAAGAAAATCGCGTATCGTCTCCAACGTCATAGTAGCGCTGGTAGCACCGGGATCCTGATGCCCTATGCTCCTCTCGCCCAAATAGCTTGCCCGGCCCTTGGTGGCGCTTATGGTCTTGGTAAATTCAACCCCCTCGTTAGCCGCGGCGCAGGCTGCATCCAGTCCGGCCACAATATCCTCTCCCGCTGCTATCTTCTCCGAATATGCGTCATAGGCCGGTATCAGAGCGTCCAGCATCGTCTTTTCACCCTTCACCGCCTTGCCCCTCTTCTGTATTCCGGCGATGGCGGCCTCCAATACGGCCTTCATATCCTCGGCGCTAAGCTCCGTCTTCCCGGCAAGCACCTTCCCCGCCTCCATATAGGCCGTTCCGTAAAGAGGGCCCGAGGCTCCTCCCACCGTGGACAGAAGCGTCATCCCGCATTTCTTCAGCACCGCTCCGAGGTCGGTATCATCCGGCGAGACCTTTTCCACAACGGCCTGAAACCCTCTCGCCATATTTACGCCGTGGTCGGCATCGCCTATCTCACGGTCCAAATCTGTAAGAAAGTCCTTGTTTTCAATTATCTTTTCGCTGATCTTCGACAGACAGTCATAGACTCTGGTTGACATAATATACCTCCACTGTTTTTTCATACACTCTGTCCCAAAATCGCCCCATTGCCACATCTCTATTGAGCAATTTGTCCGGACATTTTTAACCCTTGTGGTATATTATAACAAATTTTTGAGAAATTAGTAGATATATATAGTAAATTTATATAAATTCAGTGCATCTCTCCATCCTCCCCCAATCGCTCTCCAACACCGCCTGCCTCAGCTCCTCGAAGCCGGCCTTTTCCTCCTCGGGAAGCTTGAAAGCATCGAGCCTGTCCATTATCTCGCAGATCCCCATATAGTCCCTTGACTCGCAAAGCCTGTGGATGTTGTGCAGCTCCTCCCTGAAGCCCTCGGGCGTATAGCCCTTTTTCTCCCGGCCGCCCTTCTCTTCCTTTATCCTCTTAAGCTCCTCTTCCTCCTTAAAGCTCTCCTTCTTAAAAAACTCATCCAAAGGCTCGTAAAGGCTTCTGTACATTTCAATAAGGTTCCCTGTATCCGACCTTATCACAGCCATATCCCCATCCCGGCCCGCCTGCTCAAGCCTCATGGCGTAGCCCGCTATGGCCTCCGCCCCTATAGCGTTCGAGGTGCTCTTTAGCGAATGCATAAGCAGCGTGTAGGTTTCGAGCTTCTCCTCCGAAATGTCCTCAAGATTCGATTCCATCTCGGCGGATTTTAATTTAATTGAATTTTTGTATATCCTAAGCGCGTTTAAATACTCCTTCACATCCCCGCAAAACTCCACGCCCTTTGCCGGGTTCAAAAGCTCTATCCTCTTAAGCTCCGCAGGAATATTCTTCGACTCATCATCCCCATCGACGGTCGTCTCCACGAGCTCCACCTTCTCCTTCGGCAGATACCTGACCATCATCTTTTCCATCTCCTCTATATTAACGGGCTTGGAAAGATAGTCGGTAAAACCTGCCGAGAGCATCTTCTCCCTGTCTCCTGATACTGCGCTGGCGGTCAGGCTTATTATCGGAGTGTGAGCCGCTTCGGGATAGCGCTCCCGCAGGATGTTTAAGGTCTCTATCCCGTCCATATGGGGCATTCTGTAGTCCAGCAGCACCAGATCATATTTTTTCTCCCCGAAACGGGCTATGCACTCCTCTCCCCCCGTCGCTATGTCTATCTGCATTTCGGTTCGCTTCAAAAGCCCGACTATAACATGGAGGTTCATCGGGGTATCGTCCACCACGAGTATCCTGGCTCCGGGCGCCTTAAATATCTTGTTCTTATGCCGCCCCGCCTTCGCCTCTCTGGTATAGGACATCATGTTCATGGCGCCTAAGCGGTTCCAGTCCGCGACCTTCTGGTAAAGGGTAAAATAGAATTTCGAGCCCTCCTCGTAGGTGCTCTCCACCTCCAGGTTGCTTCCCATGAGATAGAGCATCCTGTGAACGATGCTGAGCCCCAGCCCGCTGCCCTCGATAGTCCTTGTGCGCTTCGCATCCAGCCTGTCAAAGGCCGTAAAAAGCCTGTCCAGCTCCTCAGGCTTAATCCCTATTCCGGTATCGCTCACCGCAACGAACATGGATATTCCGTTGGTATCGAAGCTCTTCATGCTAAGCTCGAGCTTAACGCTGCCTCTTTCGGTATATTTGACCGCATTTGACAAAAGGTTGGTGATTATCTGCTTGACCCTGAGCTCATCTCCGATAAGCTGCTTAGGCAGCATGGGATCGATCTGCGTCTCAAACTTAAGCCCCTTGGCCTCCGCCCGAAGCTGGGTAAGATTTACCAGATCGCTTATAAGAGTGCTTAAGGAATAGTCCTCCTCCTCGAGCTCCATCCTGCCCGCCTCTATTTTTGAAAAGTCCAGGATGTCGCTGATTATGCCCAGAAGGCTTACGCTGGCCTTCTGTATGCTGTTGGAATATTCGAGCACGTTGGAATCGTCGCTCTCCCTCTGGATTATCTCGTTCATCCCCAGGATAGCGGTTATCGGCGTCCTGATCTCATGGCTCATATTGGAGAGGAAGTCGGACTTGGCCTTACTGGCCTGTTCCGCCTCAATGGCCGCTCTCTGCATCTTCCTGTTGATAAGGAACATGACCGCGATGTCAAAGCAGGTAAGCAGGAACATGCTCCCCGAAACTATCAGCAAAAGCCGCCAGTCCACGGTCTCCTGCTTAAAGCCCCGTGTATAGAAGGCCGTGAATACCGCGATCAGAACCAGGACCAGAATATTTATAAGAATGATGGGATACCCTTTAAAACCGTAGGCTTTATCCTTTTTTTCCCTGCTCTCGCCTTTTTCCATATCAGTCCCCTGCAGCTGCTTCAAGCTTCCGTTGTCTTTTTACGCGCCGGCTTAAACCTTAAGGATAAGCCCTCTTATCCCAAAATATCATGAAGTGTATTTACCATAGCGTTTACATCTATGGGCTTGGCTATATGCGCGTTCATCCCCACGCTCTGCGCCTTTTTCACGTCCTCCGAAAAGGCGTTGGCCGTCATAGCCACAATGGGTACAGCCGCCTTTTCCTTATCCTCGAGAGCCCTTATGGCCTTTGCGGCCTCGTAGCCGTCCATAACCGGCATCTGGATATCCATGAGCACGGCATCGTAATATCCCGGTTCGGCGGCCATCACTTTTTCCAGAGCTTCCTTGCCGTTCTCGGCCGTCTCCGTCTTAAAGCCCAGATTTCCCAGAAGCATTACCGCGATCTCCCGGTTTATGACCATATCCTCCGCCAGTAAGAGCCGCATCCTGCTGAAATCGGAAACTATCTCCCTCTCCTTCTGGCTCTGGGTATTTTCACTGGTGTCAGTATGCTTCCTGTCCTTCTGCAGCTCAAAGCTTAAGGTCACCACAAACTCTGTCCCTCTGTTGAGCGCCGTATTGACCTCAATGGTTCCTCCCATAAGGTCCACTATGGACTTGGTTATGGCCATTCCGAGGCCCGTTCCCTGAATTCCGCTCACAGTGGAGTTCTTCTCCCGCTCAAAGGCCTCAAAGACCTTCGCCGCAAATTCGGGGCTCATTCCTATGCCGCTGTCGGCCACCTTGATCTTATAGGTGCAAAAGCCCCCCTCCTCCTTTTCCTGGGATACGTTTACCGAGATCGTGCCTCCCTCGGGCGTAAACTTATAGGCATTGCTTATGAGGTTGAGCAAAACCCTGTTCAGCCTGTTCTTGTCGCAATACACATAGGGCTTGCTTACATTTGAGGTATTTACGGAGAAGTCTATCTGCTTTGTCTCCATCTGGGTTGAGAACATATCCTTGATGTCCACAAAGGTCTTCTTGAGGTCGGTCTCTATGAGCTCGAGCTCCATCTTTCCGCTCTCTATGCGGCTCATTTCCAGAACGTCATTTATAAGGGCCAGAAGGTGCTGGCTGGAGCTCTCGATCTTTCCCATATACTCCCTGAAATCCTCAAT
>CAMNBW010000160.1 GCA_946533525.1 uncultured Lachnospiraceae bacterium | reverse complement strand
TAGCAACTTTAATATATATATCGGAGAATTATTAAAGGTGGCTAAGGCTTTTGCTTGACATTGAAAAATAGATAATATATCATAAATGAGTTGACTTATGTAAATTTCAATGGAAATATAGACAGGCTGCTTAACAGCAGCAGTCATTTTGTTAAAATTTACAACAAGAACAATGAAAACTTAATAAGGAGGTGCTCCTGCATAAAATGAGTAGCAGTGTACTAGCAGTAATTATTGCCGTAATAATTACTCTGGTAATAGCAGTTCCTATTGCAGCCATCGTTGCCACAAACGCCCATGAGAGAAAGATCAAGAAGATCTTCGGCGATGCCAACGAGAAAGCAAAGGAGATCACCGAAAAAGCTGAGAAGGCAGCCGATGAATTAAAGCGTGAAAAGCTTCTGGAGGTCAAGGAAGAGTCCATAAAGGCCAAGAACGACCTCGAAAAGGAAGCGAAGGAGCGCAGGGCTGAGGCTCAGCGGATGGAGAGACGCGCCCAGCAGAAAGAGGAAACGGTGGATAAGAAGGCCGAAGCTCTTGAAAAGCGGGAAGCGAACTGCAGTGCCAGGGAAGAGGAGCTGAATGCTCAACGGGAAAAAATTGCGAAGCTCAATGAAGAACGTGTGCAGGAACTGGAAAGAATCTCCGGATTGACCTCTGAACAGGCAAAGGAATATCTTTTAAAAATCGTTGAAGACGATGTCAAGCACGAGTCGGCTCTTATGATCAAAGAGTATGAGGCGCGTGCGAAGGAGGAGGCTGACAAAAAGGCTAAGGATTATGTGGTCAACGCGATACAGCGTTGTGCGGCGGATCACGTTGCAGAGACCACCATATCCGTTGTACAGCTTCCGGGCGACGAGATGAAGGGACGGATAATCGGCCGTGAGGGAAGAAATATCCGTACTCTTGAGACTATGACGGGTATAGACCTCATTATTGACGATACACCCGAGGCGGTCATTCTGTCGGGCTTTGATCCCATAAGAAGGGAGGTAGCCCGTATAGCCCTCGAAAAGCTTATCGTCGACGGACGTATCCACCCCGCACGCATCGAGGAGATGGTGGAGAAGGCGAGGAAGGAAGTCGACACCATGATAAGGGAAGAGGGAGAGGCGGCGGTACTCGAGGTCGGCGTACCCAATATCCATCCCGAGCTTATCAAGCTTTTGGGAAGGATGAAGTTCAGAACAAGCTACGGACAGAATGCGCTTAAGCATTCCATCGAGGTAGCCCAGCTTTCGGGACTTCTGGCGGCCGAGATAGGAGTGGACGTGCGTATGGCAAAGCGCGCCGGACTGCTCCATGATATAGGAAAATCCGTCGACCACGAAATGGAAGGCTCACATATTCAGCTTGGAGCCGACCTTTGCAGAAAGTACAAGGAATCGCAGATAGTTATAAATGCGGTGGAGTCTCATCACGGAGATGTTGAGCCTACATCCCTGATAGCGTGCATAGTCCAGGCCGCGGATACAATCTCCGCAGCAAGGCCGGGGGCGCGCAGAGAGACGCTGGATACATATACAAACAGGATCAAACAATTAGAAGATATTACGAACTCCTTCAAGGGAGTAGAAAAATCCTTTGCTATTCAGGCGGGCAGAGAAGTCCGGGTAATGGTAGTTCCTGAGCAGGTAAGCGATGAAGACATGGTTCTGATGGCACACGATATTGCAAAACGCATAGAAAGCGAGATGGAATATCCGGGTCAGATCAAGGTCAACATGATCAGAGAAAGCAGAGCCACTGATTACGCGAAGTAATGTACGAATTTAAGAAGACGGTCGGACTTAAGATCCGGCCGTCTTTTTCGTTTACTATAATATATATTTTTCGTATGCTTCGAGGTATTCCACGTATTCCTTTCCGAGAGCGGAGAGGGTGGAGTTGACCCGGTGTATGTAGACGATGTCCATTACCTCCTTATCTTCCAGGGGGATGGCCTTGTAGCCCGACCCGTTCAGATCCTCGCAGATGATTCCGGAGCATAAGGTATAGCCGTTTAAACCGATCATCAGGTTAAGGATGGTTCCACGGTCGTTGCACTTTATAAGCTTGTCATACTCTCTTGTGGAGAGCACTTCTTCGGAGAGGTAGAAGGAATTGTTGGAACCCTGGTCAAAGGTCAGATTGGGGTAGGGTTTAAGCTCCTCGAATTTGATGCTTTTCTTTTTGGCAAGAGGGTGTTTGGCGGAAAGATAAACATAGGTTTTGCACTTGAAAAGAGGCTCCGCCACCAGATCATTTTCTTTTAACAGCTTGTTAAGGGCGCTTCGGTTGAAGTCGTCCATATAAATGACTCCTATCTCGCTCTTAAAGCTCCTGACGTCTTCTATAACATCGGCTGTCCTGGTTTCCGTTATGGAAAACTCGAATTTATCCATACCGACCTTGCTTACAAGCTCCACAAAGGCCTTGACCGCAAAGGTATAATGCTGGCAGGATACCCCGAATTTTTCCTTTATCTGTTTCTTAATAAAACGATCCTCAATGAGCTCGTACTGCTCAAGAAGCTGGCGCGCGTAGCCCAGAAAATGTTTTCCTTCGGGAGTCACGTTTGCGCCCCTGTTCGTACGCTCAAAAAGGATTATTCCCAGTTCGTCCTCCAGCTCCTTTATGGAACCGGAAAGTGCAGGCTGTGACAGATAAAATTCCTTGGCAGCCTTGTTGATGGAATGGCAGTCGGAAACCGCCACAGCATATCTCAGTTGTTGAAGTGTCATTTTTGTCCCCTAAAAAATAAAGCCGCTGACAATCAGGTACTAATAGTCCATAAATTGCAACGGGCTTTGTTAATAAATTAACTATATTAGATTTTATGATTAAAATGTAAAAAAGTCAAGGAATATAGCGCACTTTTTTTATTTTAGTTCAGATAAAAGCCTGTTCAAGGTCAATGATAAAAGTATAAGTTTGAACTGACTATAAATTATAACTGTTTTACAAGGAAAAACCTATATGCTATATTCTCATCATCAAAATTGAGCAGGAGAGAAGAGCTCGCAGAAGGGAGAATAGAAATATGGCAAAGATAAAATATGAAGACAGGAATTTGAAATTTGAGACCAAGGCTTTACACGTAGGGCAGGAGACGCCCGATGCCGTTACGGATGCAAGGGCGGTACCCATCTACCAGACCTCATCCTTCGTCTTTCGCAACTCCGACCATGCGGCAGCCCGGTTTGGACTTGCCGATGCAGGAAATATCTACGGCAGACTTACAAATCCTACGGTGGACGTTTTCGAAAAGAGGGTGGCGGCGCTTGAGGGCGGAGTCGCAGCCATAGGACTGGCCTCCGGAGCGGCAGCGGTGACCTACGCGGTAACCAACATAGCCGGCGCGGGAGATCACATTGTTTCAGCCGAGAATATCTATGGCGGGACATACAATCTTTTCCGGCATACCCTGCCTGAATACGGTATAACCACAACCTTTGTGGATGCGCTGAAGCCGGAGAATTTCGAGTCCGCCATAAAGGACAATACAAAGATCATATATATAGAGACCCTGGGAAATCCCAATTCCGATGTGGTGGACATAGAGGCTATAGCAAAGATCGCCCATGCCCACAAGCTTCCGCTCCTAATTGACAATACCTTTGCGACGCCTTATCTGGTAAGGCCCATAGAATACGGCGCGGACGTGGTGATACATTCGGCGACAAAGTTTATAGGCGGCCACGGAACCACCATAGGCGGAGTCATAGTGGACGGAGGCAAGTTCGACTGGGAGGCTTCAGGCAAGTTCCCGAGGCTGGTTGAGCCCAATGCAAGCTATCACGGCATAAGCTTTGCACGCGATGTGGGAGCGGCGGCCTATGTGACCAGGATAAGGGCCATCCTTTTAAGGGATGAGGGAGCCACCCTTTCTCCGCTGCATGCCTGGTTCTTCCTGCAGGGGCTGGAGACTCTGTCCTTAAGGGTGGAAAGACATGTGGAAAACGCCCTTAAGGTGGTTGAATATCTTAAGGCTAATCCCCTTGTGGAGGCTGTGCATCACCCTTCGGTATCCGAAGACGCCTCTCAAAGAGACCTCTACAACAAGTATTTCCCCAATGGCGGCGGCTCTATCTTTACATTTGAGATAAAGGGGGATGAACGCAAGGCCAAGGACTTTATCGATAATCTTGAGCTTTTCTCACTTCTTGCGAATGTGGCTGACGTTAAGAGCCTGGTCATACACCCGGCTTCTACGACCCATTCGGAGATGAATGAGGAGGAACTTAAAAAAGTAGGGATCTTCCCCAATACCGTCAGGGTCTCCATAGGTACTGAGAATATTGACGATATTATCCAGGATCTGGAAGAGGCGTTCAAAGCCATAAGCTGAAATCGAGATCCATTCAAGTTCATACTCCTTTAAGGCTTCCCCCGTGTCTCATTTGATGCGGGGGAAGTCTTTTTGTGTTATGATATTAGGGTCAAAAGTCCATCCACACGACAAGCATGCTTGTCGGTGGGGATGAGACTT
>CAMNBW010000159.1 GCA_946533525.1 uncultured Lachnospiraceae bacterium | reverse complement strand
TCGGTGGGGCGGTATTCTGCCTCTTTTGCGATATGATAGCCAGGACGCTCTTTGCGCCGACGGAGCTGGCCATAAGCACCGTGACCTCCATCCTCGGAGCGCCGGTTGTAATATATCTTATGCTAACGAGGAGCAGGGAGAGGTAGGACGGAATGGACAGCGACAGGATTCTGATAAAAGCGGAAGGGCTGAATGTAGGCTATAAGGATAAAACCGTGGTCTCGGATATAAGCTTCGAGGTCTGCAGGGGGGAGATACTGACCCTTATCGGGCCCAACGGAGAGGGGAAGAGCACGCTTTTAAAAAGCCTCGCCGGGTATATAGAAAAGCTGGGGGGGAATGTTTTTCTCCTGGGTAAGGACATGGAAAGCATTAGCCCGGCGGACAAGGCGAGGCATCTTTCGGTAATGCTGACGGGCAGGACGGACCCGGAGCTTATGACGGTGCGCGATGTTGTAAGCGTGGGAAGATACCCCTATACCGGCAGGCTCGGGCTGCTTTCAAAGCAGGACAATGAGAAGGTGGAGGAGGCAATGCGCCTTACAGAGACGGACGAGCTTGCGGACAGGCTCTTTAACGAGATAAGCGACGGCCAGAGGCAGCGGGTACTGCTGTCCCGGGCCCTTTGCCAGGAGCCCCAGGTCCTCATGCTCGACGAGCCCACCTCATTTCTGGATATAAGGCATAAGCTTAAGCTTATAGCGATCCTGAAGCGCTGGATAAAGAGGGACGGACTGGCCGTGGTCATGAGCCTGCACGAGCTGGAGCTGGCTCTAAGGGTATCGGACAAGCTGCTTTGCATAAAGGGCGGCAAAATCGACAGATACGGCACTCCCCAGGAGGTCCTGAGCACCGACTATATCACAGAGCTCTTTGAAATAGACGAAGAGGAGTGCATGGAAGCCATCGGCGTCCCGGTACAAAATATCTTATAAAATATATAATGACCGGATTTAAAAGGGAGGGCGGATAAGAGCATTATCACATGTGAGTATGTTTAAGAATACGAAGGAATATCACTCCTTCTTCTTAAGCCGCTCCTCGATCTCCTCGGGGGACAGGATGTACTCGGGGCTTAAGTAGGAGTGGCTGAGGATGTATTGGCGAAGCTGCGAATGCTGATCCTCCTGATCCAGTTCATCGAAGTCCGGGTCCTTCTCCCTGGCCTCGTCGGCCGCTTTTTTCCAGAGCATCTTCTGGTAGTACAGTGCTGCAAATTCAGGGTCAGACAGCTTTTCTTCCAGAGCATTGTCGTCCGCGTTTTTGCTTGTCCTTAGCGCAGTTTGTTTCTCTCTGATCTTTTCATCCGTATATTTTACGCGGTTCATTAAAAAGGTTATTTCTTTCTTGCTGAGCAGATCACCGAATACAAGCTTATAATACTCCTCCGGTGCCGTAGCCAGTTCGTGGATCTTAAGCTTTATCGATGAGGGGAGAGCTATCAGGACATCGAAATCAGCAATAGGAAGATTGTAGTATTTTGTTTTGATAAAGTCCTCGCAGGTAGTCAGACCAAAGGACATATCATTGTCGATCATCTGAATACCGGATATTGTTTTCCCTTCCATAGTCACAAAGAAATTGCTGTAGTTTCTATCGATCTGTCCGCATATAAGATCGAAAACATTCATAGTCATCAGATCTATAACAGCCTGATCCTTATATCGTATTTCCTCATCCTTTTGCGTGTAAATATCGCGGGCTTCCTGTCCTTTGGCTTCGTCCATAAGAACGCCGGACACCAGCTTCTTGTTTTGCATCACGTCTGCTGTTTCCGAACGGATCACCAGATGGCCGATTCCCATAAGCGAAGCCATGCGCGACGTGGCTACATTACGATCCGCCATTACTACACCGGGGTTAATGCCGGCAGCTGCACCATAATAATATGTGTTGAAGGTCTTAAGGAAATCACCGATAACGTTATTCAAAAACTCGCCAAAGGGGGTTTCAATGTCAACTTCAGTAAACTTTCTGATAAGCGGCTCTTCGGCCACGGCTCTTCTGTTGAGGCGGTAGTTGCGCAGATAGTCCTTCGAACCACGGCCAAATCCGCCGATCACAAATCGCTGATACAAAATACCCTCCAGGTTTCTCATACGCTTCCTGTTGCCTTTTTTCTTAGCTTCAGCGTAATCACTAAGGGCTTCATCCATACCCTCAAAAAACACCTTGAGCTGCTTGGCATATTCTGCCTTGTAGCCTTTCATGCTGGTAACATTATCCAATACGTGCTGCCAGGCTTCGATCGGATCAGTTGCGGTTTTTTCATCCTTTTTAAAGAATTTAAAATCATCTCCATTATTTATTTTATAAACTACAGATGTTCCATCACCTAAAATATCCGTATCATCGCGGCTTATATCATAGAGGGCAGCCTGTTTCGCGGCTATGGCTTCAGCCCATGTGGTACTGCCATCGGGTAAATGACCGGCGAGAAATGTCGATACACAGTTGGAGAAAACCTTTCTGGTATGCTGCATACTTTTTTTCAGGCTTCGAACCTGTGATCCTATCAATGGTTCATTGTCTTTTAAGGATAGGTAAGAATCGCAGTTTTCAATCAGGAGATCATATACCCGTGTAACGGCCAGGGTGCTGTTAAAGATATCTTCATTGAAGCGGTCTGTTTCCTCCTTTGAGGCCTCTTTTCCCGGATGCACAGGCATGGGATCGTTCATAATGGAGTGGACGCCCTCTAAGAGCTCAAGGATCCGCTTTACTTCCTTGGGCTTTTCCTCTTCGGGCAGTGTGGAAAGCTTTTCCTCCGCCATTCTGGCGTTTATGCTGTCTTCGCTGATAATAAAGCCATATTCCTGTGATATGTCTTTTACTTCCCTGGAGTCAGGATCTTCATTTTTAGCCATGCATAAGGTGTGCTCCAGATACAGTGAATAGATATGCGGAGCATCATTGTAAAACACCTTTGCCTTATCCAGCAGACGCTGACAGGAAGCCCTTCTTCGATTCCTCTGACTTGGGAAAAATGTGGAGCCTCTGTTGATCAGATAATGCTTTGCTGAAAATAGCAGCTCGGCCAGCATGGAAGCATTTTTTTCCTCAGAGATGTTTCCTCTGATAAGAAGCTGCGCACGATCCACCACAGGCTGAAAGAAGTCGGACGCTTTACCGCGGTCATCCGCCAACTGACGTACTTCCTGCAGGAGCTCCTGGGCATAGTCATTATCCAAAACAGATATTGTCTCAATATCATTTTGTTCGTCCTGCTGCATTTGAGTCGGTGCTGCGGACGGAGCACGATCAAATGCGTTGACGGGCCGGAAACCATTTTGCTGTAAAATGCTTTCATGGATCTCAGCCGGCTGTGTCTGTATCTGGAAGTTGTTTTTTTCGGTTTTAAGCAACATGGAATCCGCTTCTGACATATATTATCTCCTCCGAAAGCCGTATGGAATGTATTCGGTTAAAGTTTGAATTGCTTAAGAGTTTACTACATAATCCGTCTTTTTTTCAATAGAGGTATCACAGACCTTACTTTCTTTGACCTTTAATCGTGTTTCCGATCCTTCAAAGACAGCGCGTGAGCTTCTATGGAAGGCGTTTAAAGATGAGCCATACCATATATGGTGATCATATCCGTCTTTCGATATGTATCCGGTGAGCAGGGGGTTCTGAACGGTTACAAAAATTATTATAAAAAATATAAAAATATTTGTTTTACCCCGTTTTGGATAAGTTTAAGGTCTTTTGCGAGGAAATTTTCCTTGAATCTTCAAAAGATATTTATAAAAATTGATAATGATTGTTATATTAATTTCTGCCATTGTCTTATATTATTATCAACAATTAATTGTAGGAGCAGACAGGAGTTTGAGGGTCTGTAAACAATACTGTACAGTATAGGAGGAAAAAAGATGGCATTAGAAGAACTTTCCGAGGCGGTTCAAAAGGGTAAGGCGAAGATAGTAAAGGAGCTCGTTAATCAGGAGCTGGAAAAGGGAACCCCGGTGGATGTGATACTTAACGACGGACTCATCGCAGCTATGGGAGTAGTCGGAGAGAAGTTTAAGTTAAACCAGATCTACGTTCCCGAAATGCTGGTGGCGGCCAGGGCCATGAGCAAGGGCCTTTCCATCATAGAGCCGCTCATGACGGAGACAGGAGTTAAGCCCGTAGGAACCGTGGTTATAGGAACGGTCAAGGGAGACCTGCACGATATAGGAAAGAACCTTGTAGCTATGATGATGAAGGGTATCGGAGCTACGGTCTACGACCTGGGAGTCGATGTTGCGGACGCACAGTTCGTGGAGAAGGCTGAGGAGGTCAATGCGGATATAGTTTGTCTTTCGGCGCTTCTTACGACAACTATGCCGGCCATCGAGGATGTTATCAAGGAGTTTGAAAAAGCCGGAGTACGGGATAAATACAGGATAATGATAGGCGGAGCACCTGTAAATCAGGCGTTTGCCGACCAGATAGGTGCCGATGTATATACCTCCAATGCGGCCGACGCAGCGGAGAACGCGAAGGAGTT
>CAMNBW010000158.1 GCA_946533525.1 uncultured Lachnospiraceae bacterium | reverse complement strand
ATGAAAATATAGTTGACGAGGAGAAGGGGGTCTATGACGAAGAGGGAAATCTTAACTTAAACCCCAACTCCGTAAAGATCATGGATAACTGTTATACAGAGCCCTTCTTAAAGGATGCAGAGCCGCATACAAGCTTCCAGTTTGTAAGGAACGGATATTTTACCGTGGACAGCAGGGATTCAAAGCCGGGTGAGCCGGTGTTCAACAGGATAGTATCGCTTAAGAGCTCTTTTAAATTGCCGCAATGATAAGAGGGACCTGTCGCAGCAACAGTCACGGAAAGGATTGAGATTATGGGTTTGTTTTCGGGGATGGAAAAATTCGGCATCAAGAATGTAGATGCAAAGAAAATGTACGAAAAGCAGGAAAAGCCGGTTGAGAAGCAGCAGGAGGTCGTAAAAAAGACCGTTCCCGAAGAACCGGAGGAAAATTTCCTGTTCGCAAAAAAATATGACTGCCCTGTGTGCAATACCTCCATAACCTCCCTTACGGTCAAGTCCTCAAAGGTCAGGATGATAGGCTCTGACATGGATCTTAGACCGAAATATCAGCAGATGGATGCGACAAAATACGATATAGTCATGTGTCCAAAGTGCGGGTATGCCAATACGGCCAAGAATTTCCCCATGGTTATGCCTGCTCATAAAAAGATGATCATCGATAATATCTCGAAGACATTTAACTATAAAGACCCTCAGAGCACCTTCTATTCCTATGACGAGGCGATAATGAGGTATAAGCTGGCGCTGACCAATGCCATGGTGAAAAATTCGAAGGATTCGGAAAAGGCCTATATCTGCCTTAAGCTGGCCTGGGTCATAAGGGGAAAGGCGGAGAGCCTTGATCCCTCGTCTGCGTCTTATAAGGATGATCTTGAGGAATGTAAAGTAGATGAACAGGGAGCGCTTCAGCTTGCGAAGGATGGCTTCATAAATGCCAGAGCCAGCGAGGATTTTCCCATTGCGGGAATGGACGAGCCCACCGTGGACTATCTTATCTCAGCTCTCTGTGTAGAGCTTGACGACCCCAAGACGGCCGCCAAGCTGCTTTCCAATATAATAGTTTCCAAAACTGCCAGCAGCCGCGTAAAAGACAGGGCGCGGGATCTGATGGCTAAAGTTAAAAAGATGCTCGAAGAGGCAGGAGAGGAATAGCCTCGGCTCTTCAGTTCTTGGAGGTTTCCAGGGTCTCGAACTTATAATCCGTGACCTTGTCACCAGCGGCGTCCTTTATGACGCCAGCCGCGTCCGCTGCTTTGTCCTTTGCTTCGCCGATAACCCTGCCCGTCTCTTCCTTCTTGTTTTCGGCCGGGTTCTCGGCATCGGGAAAATCCAGAGGAGTATACTCCCTGTCAACTCTGTCCGCGTTAGCCGCCTCTTTCTTCAGGAAATCATCCAGCTCATCGTTGATGTCGTCGTCGTAATCTTCGAAGTCGGCATCGTCTTCCTGGCTTTTAAGGAAATACCAGGTTGCGGCAGCCGCTCCGCCGGCAAGTAAAAGAAAGGTTAAAAATTTTCCGAATTTCTTCATTTTCGTATACCCCCTTTAAAAATTTCGAAAATATTATATACACTATTGCCGTCGATTTGCAAGGTGGATTTGCAAGGTATAAGCAAGATATGTTAGACTTTATATATGTTTAAGAAACTGTTTTCACGGAAAAAATTTTATAAGGCTGCAGCGTGCCTGCTGGCGGGAGCGATGGCCCTCGGCGCTCTTGGCGGGTGCGCAAAAAAAGAGGACGAGCCGACACAGATAGTATTCACCACGGATTTTTCGGACAACGAGATATTCAGGATAGACAATTTAAACTGCACGGTGCCTGAGGCCAATATCTATATGTATACTGCGGAGGATCAGTATACGGGGGTCTTCGGGAAGGAAATATGGAATACTGATATAAGGGACTCGATGCTTTTGGATAAGCTTAAGGAGGTGACCCTCGCTCGCCTCGCCCAGATAAAGGCCATGGCCCTCCTTGCGGCCAGCCGCTCCATAGAGCTGGACGAGGAGGAGAACGGGAAGGTACAGGAGGCGGCGCAGAAATATATGGCGGGCCTGGATCCGATGTCGATTGCCAAGCTTTCCATAAGCGAGGAGACGGTGGAGCAGATGTACAGGGACTACGCCCTGGCCGAAAAGGTATATGAAAGCATTACCGCCAATGTCAATCCCGAGATAAGCGACGACGAGGCCCGGACAATAAAGGTCAAGCATATCCTTATAAAAACCTACGAGTCCGACGAAGAGGGGAATAAGACGATCTTCAGCACGGAGAGGAAGAATTCCGCCTTTGAGAAGGCTGTCTCCATACGTAAGGAGGCCGTAGCCGAGGGAGCGGATTTCGACGCCCTCATAGATAAATACAGCGAGGATACGACCTCGGAATATGTATTCGGCAAGGGTACGATGCCGGAGAAGTTTGAGGAAGCGGCCTTTCAGCTGGGAACGGATGAGATCTCGGATGTGGTGCAGACGGACTACGGCTTTCATATAATTAAATGTATAAGCACCTTTGACAGGGACGAGACCGATGCGAATAAGCAGAGGATATTGAAGCAGCGCAAGAAGGAGGCCTTCAACGCCACCTATGAGGAATTCATCAAGACCCTGCACTCTAATTTGAATAATAAATTATGGGACAGCCTGGACTTTTCCATCGACGACGAGATAAAGACGACGAATTTCTTCGATGTTTATAACGAGGTCTTTAACGCGGAGGGGTGACGGAGAAAGACATGGGGCCGTCGAATTAGCACAAAATATAAAAATTTAGCCAGCAGTTCTTGGCGAATAGCGCCTGCGATTAATAGCACTCATTTAAAGTGAGTGCTAAATTTTTGTTGACTTTTGGATTCTTCGGGCTTACAATGTCTTTTGTGCACAGAAGTAACTATTCAGGACAGCCCGAAGCACACGCTGCTTCGCGGCAGGACCTTATTATTTTAGAAAAGAGGTGTTTTTTATGGCAAATAAGCATGGAAATCTTTCGATTTCAAGCGAAAATATCTTTCCCATCATAAAGAAGTGGATGTATTCCGATCAGGACATCTTTATCCGTGAGCTTATTTCAAACGGCTGCGACGCTATAACGAAGCTGAAGAAGCTGGAGATGATGGGCGAGTACCAGGCTCCGAAGGAGGAGACCGACGGCAGCGAGGGCGCCGGACTTAAAGGGCGTATCGACGTTTTATGCGACGACAAGAACAAGACCCTGAAATTCATCGATAACGGTATCGGTATGGATGCCGAGGAGGTGGATAAGTTCATCAACCAGATAGCCTTTTCCGGGGCTACCGATTTCCTTGAGAAGTACAAGGATAAGTCGGATACAGACCAGATCATCGGCCATTTCGGTCTGGGCTTTTATTCGGCATTCATGGTTGCGGACAAGGTTACTATAGATACCCTTTCCTATAAGGAGGGGGCGCAGGCGGTACACTGGGAGTGCGACGGTGAGGCCACTGAGTTCGATATAACCGACGGCGACAGGAGCCGTGTAGGTACGGAGATCACCCTGTATTTAAACGACGACTGCTTAAAGTATTCCAATGAATATGCGGTAAGGGAGGTGCTGGAGAAGTACTGTTCCTTCATGCCTACGGAGATCTACCTTAAGAATGTCAATGCTGAGCCGCCCAAGCCCACCAAGGACAAGGACGGAAACGAGGTTCCCCCGGAGGCACCCAAGCCCATTAACGATACGGCACCGCTTTGGACGAAGGCACCCAAGGATTGTACGGACGAGGAGTATAAGGAGTTTTACAGGAAGGTATTCCGCGACTACAAGGAGCCTCTGTTCTGGATACATCTGAATATGGACTATCCCTTTAATCTGAAGGGAATACTCTATTTCCCGAAGATCAATATTGAGTACGAGTCCATAGAGGGAGTTATTAAGCTTTACAACAATCAGGTATTCATAGCGGACAATATAAAGGAGGTCATCCCCGAGTTTCTGATGCTCTTAAAGGGAGTTATCGACTGCCCCGACCTGCCGCTTAACGTAAGCCGTTCGGCGCTGCAAAACGACGGCTTTGTGACGAAGATCTCGGACTATATCACGAAGAAGGTGGCCGAGAAGCTTTCGGGAATGTGCAAGACCGATAAGGAGAATTACGAGAAGTACTGGGAGGATATTTCACCCTTTATCAAGTACGGTTATTTAAGGAACGATAAGTTCAGCGAAAAGATCAATGACTACATCCTCTTTAAGGATATAAACGGCGAGTACCTGACCCTGCCCGAGTGCCTCAAGATCAATCCGACGGATACGGGGGATGAAGCGGAGGAAGGCGCTGAGAAGGCCGAAGGCTCAGAAAATAACGGCGAGGCCGCCTCAGAGGAGAAGACGGAAGAGGTGGAGAAGGCCAGCGGCGACGTTGTGGACGAAAACGGCGATACTGTTGAGACCGTAGAGGATATGCTGGGCGAGGATGCCCCTGAGGAAACGACGGAAGAGGCGGAGAAGGCCAGCGGCGATGTAGTGGATGAAAAGGGCGAAGAGGTTGAGAAGAAGGAGACCGTTATCTACTACGTAA
>CAMNBW010000157.1 GCA_946533525.1 uncultured Lachnospiraceae bacterium | reverse complement strand
AATCTGTGCTCTTCGATGAGCTTAAGATAGTTTTCCGAAAGCTTTACCCCGCTGTAGAGCTGGGCATAGGTCGAGGCCGGCATATTCTCTATATAGTTTATGGGAGTCTTGGGCTTGGCGATGTCGGTGTCGCTTAAGAGGTCGTGGGCCTTATTGTATGCGATGGCAGCCTCCTCGGCAGTGGAAAATGTGCCGAGATAGTAGACGCCCTTTATATGTATGCGGGCAATATATGACTTTTTAAGCCTGGCGTTGACCTGCTCCGTAACTCCATGGTAGGAGTTTACGACTTCGATATTTGCATATCTGTAATCAGTATCATCTCCGTTTACAAAATTATAGTCCCTGCCTACGACTGCGTAGGGCCGGATTCCGTAACGGGATTTGAGATTTATCTGGGCGCCGAAATTCTCGCAGAAAAGATGGCCTCCCCGAACCTGGATCTTATGTATGGAATAGAAGAAAAGATCCTCGTTGTCGAACTTTAATTCGGTATTTACGTCGAGAAAATATGAAAAGAAGCGCTTGCTCAAATAGATGGGATTTTTGATATAAACCCCGTTATCGCGAAAGTTTATCAATATGACCCATTTATCGAAGCTTAGGGCACATTCGTCGCTGTAGTCCGTTATAAAAAGGTCGGAATTTAAAAGGGCGTGAGCCTCTTTATAGAGTGCGTTTGCCTCCTCTACAGTGGCACGGCTCCCAAGGCTTATGTGCTTGCCCTTATAGGTCATGGAGGCCCTGTAATAGACGGTCCCGTCCTTCTTTTTTGCTTCATATACTCCTGCATTCGCGCTGCTTTTCATGGATTGCTCCTTATGATTAATCTTGTGTTTACCATAATTCTCAAAATGCCAGGTTCTTTCATACGTCCCTTGCGGTGAACGCAAGGGACTACCTGAATAGTTACAATTCTCATTAATGCAAACTTGAGATTATATAATATACCATTGGGGCAAAAGTTGTAAAGTAAAAATTTATGGTTTATAATTTAAAATGTATGATTACATTCGGTGTTCTTGACGAACATCTCGAAACTATAAACGAGGTGACTATGACAGAGATAAGGTATACCAGCACACGCGACGCAAATATTGAGATCAGTGCTTCACAGGCGATAATAAAGGGCTTAAGCGACGACGGCGGCCTTTTTGTTCCTACACAGTTTCCGAGGCTCGACACTTCCTTAGAGGAATTTGCCGACCTTGACTACCGCGAGACCGCATATCGCGTAATGAAGCTCTTCTTAAGCGATTTTACCGAGGAAGAGCTCAGGACATGCATAAACAATGCATATGATTCCAAATTTGACACGCCGGAGATAGCACCTTTAATGGAGGCCGGCGGTTCGTATTTTCTGGAGCTTTTTCACGGCAGGACCATCGCCTTTAAGGATATGGCGCTTTCGATCCTGCCGCATCTTTTGATAACGGCGGCAAAGAAGAATAATGTAAAGGAAGAAATAGTCATTCTCACGGCCACCAGCGGAGACACAGGAAAAGCGGCTCTTGCGGGCTTTGCGGGAGTTAAGGGCACAAGGATAATAGTATTTTTCCCCAAGGACGGGGTAAGTCCCGTTCAGAAGAAGCAGATGGTGACGCAGAAGGGGGACAACACCTTCGTAGTCGGCGTCGACGGCAATTTCGACGACTGCCAGACCGGCGTAAAGAATATTTTTAACAATAAGGAGCTGACGGACAGGCTTATACAAAAGGGCTTCAGATTTTCCTCAGCCAATTCCATCAATATAGGAAGGCTTATTCCCCAGGTCGTCTACTATGTATATGCCTATTCCAGGCTTGTTAAGAGCGGAAGCATAAAGCCCGGAGAAAAAATCGATTTTTGCGTGCCTACGGGCAATTTCGGAAATATCCTTGCCGGCTACTATGCAAAGCTCATCGGGCTTCCGGTAAACAAGCTTATATGCGCCTCAAATGAAAATAAGGTTTTATACGACTTCTTTGAAAGCGGAGTATATGACAGGAACCGCAAGTTCATCCTGACCAGCTCCCCTTCGATGGATATACTGATCTCAAGCAATTTAGAGAGGCTTATCTACCATATCGCCGGGGACAATGCCGGGGCAAATTCAAGGTATATGCAGGAGCTTTCACAGGAAGGAAAGTACGCCATTGAAGATGATATGAGAGGTCGGCTGGTGGACTTTGTGGGCTTTTACGCCGATGAAGCCGAGACGGCGGGGAAGATCAGGTCTTTATACGAGGAGAGCGGCTATATAATCGATACCCATACGGCAGTAGCCGCTGCCTCCTATGATAAATACCGTCAAAGCTATAACCCGAAGGTTCCCGCCGTCATTGTATCCACAGCCAGCCCCTATAAGTTTTCACGGAGCGTGATGACGGCAATAGACAAGTCCAACGAGGCAAAGGGGGATTTTGAGCTGATAGACGAGATGTCGGCCCTGTCGGGAGTAGGGATCCCCGATGCCATTGAGGAGATAAGGAATGCCGAGATCAGGCATAAAACAGAGTGCCGCGTAGATGAAATGCAGGCCGTCGCGGAAGGCTTTCTTGAAAAATGTTAGCGGAGCCGGGACGAAGACCGGTACAAGAGGATACATAATTTGAAAAAAGATACAAATAAGGTCGTCATGTGCGTAGACGACAGCATTTCAAATCTTAAATATATCGAACATATCCTTAAAAACAGATTTCAGCTTATACTTAAAAAGTCGGGGGAAGAGGCCATCGAGGAGCTTATCGGTCTTCGAAGGAAACCCGACCTTATATTGCTTGACGTTATCATGCCCGGAATGGACGGCTTCGAAACCTACAAAAAGATCAGGGAAAACGAGGAGCTCGCCCGGATACCGGTGGTTTTTTTAACGGGAGACACGGATATTGAGACCGAGGAGAACGGGCTGGAGCTCGGGGCCGATGATTTTATCGTTAAACCCATCGATCCCATAACGCTGCAGTACCGGCTTACAAGGATACTTGAATATGACGCCATGCGAAAGACCCTGACGGAAAGGCTGGCCGAGAAGGAAAAAGAATCCGAAAAGCTGATGATACAGCTTGTTACGACGATAGCCAACACGATCGATTCCAGAACCGGTTTTATGCGGTTTTACTCCATGAGGGTCTCACAATACGCAGAAGAGATCTCAAGAAGGCTTGGGCTTTCCATAGATGAGTGCAAAAAGGCCCGCTACATGGGGCTTGTCCACGGAATCGGAATGATCTCCGTACCCACAAATATCTATTCCAAAACAGGGAAACTTAACGAAGAGGAATACAATGAGATAAAAAAACATACCCTCACCGGAAGTCAGATGCTTTCAAACCTCCCTACCTTAGACGGGGCGTCGGATGTGGCACTATATCATCATGAAAGGTATGACGGCAGGGGCTATCCCTCCGGCTTAAAGGGCGAGGAAATCCCCCTGATGGCCCGGATAATAAGCGCTGCAAGCGCGCTGGTGGCTATGAATTCCGACAGGCCCTACAGGGAGAAAATGAGCTTTGAGGAGATCAGGGAGGTCTTCGAAGCCGAAAGGGGAAAGCAATTCGATCCGAAGATCGTTGACGTCGTTTTAAAGATACTGGACGACAATATCCATTTTGATGAAGACACTTTCAAGAAGATGTTCAGACAGACCTTTAAGGCCGATGAAGAGAGGCTTGTATCCGACTTTCTTTTCCAGTATACAAAGGATATAGAGCTTTCCACCAGAACGGACGCCCTTACAGGCCTTTGGGACAGGAATTACATAGAAGACCGCGTGGGGAGCTATCTGGCGAATAACCACAGAGGGGTTCTCATCATGCTGGATATGGATAATTTCAAGTATGTAAACGATACCTTTGGCCATATCACAGGGGATTCGATGCTCATACGTTTTTCCACAGCCCTTCGCTCCATGATCCGAAACGAGGACATCGTAAGCCGGGTGGGCGGAGACGAATTCTGTATCTTTATGACAGGCAGCATCTCAAGGCATGAATGTGAGATCAAGGCTTCAAGGATACTTGAACACCTGGAAACCGTGTTCAGGGATATATCGAATATAAACGACAAGGTCACCGTTTCCATGGGAATAGCCATTGCCCCCGACGACGGGGAGGATTTTATCACCCTGTACAAAAAGGCGGACGCGGCTTTATACCATGTAAAGCAGAACGGCAAGAACGGCTTTTATTTCTACGGGGAGGACGTTACCGAAGAAAGACCCAAGTCCTTCGAGCAGCAAAGCAGAGCCAGCATCTCGGAGGTTGAAAGGATGATAAATATTCCTGACGAGAAGGGCGGGGCTTTTGAGGTCGAATATAATGCCTTTCAGGATATTTACCAATTTGTAAAACGGTCCCAGGAGAGGGATGAAAGGACGGTACAGCTTTTACTTTTTACGGTAAGCTTCAACGAGTCCGTATCTCCGGAAGGGTCCAACGAATGTATGGAAGCCCTAAGGGATGCGATAAGGCTTTCCCTCAGACGGGGGGATGTTTCAAATCATTTTTCCGGCAGTCAGTATGTGGTACTGCTCATGGGAGCTTCGGATGAGAATGCAAAGGTCATAGCCGAGAGGATCG
>CAMNBW010000156.1 GCA_946533525.1 uncultured Lachnospiraceae bacterium | reverse complement strand
CAGAGCCCGAGACGCTTTTCCAGAGACTTAAGCTCTCTGATGTATTAAAGCAGGCAGGGGTCGAGGAGGAAGAGGAAAAGAAGCCGGCCGGAAAGAAGAAGGAAAAGCCGAAGCAGGCAAAGGAAGAGAACACCTCCGGCAAGAAGGAGCTTATCAAGATAGATGACTTTGATAAGTGCGAGTTTAAGGTCGGGGAGATCCTGGAATGTGAAGAAGTGCCGGATTCCAAAAAGCTCCTTAAATTTAAGGTAAAGATCGGAGACGAGACCCGTCAGATACTTTCGGGGATCAAACAATATTATAAGCCTGAAGATACGATAGGCATGAAGGTTATGGTGATCACAAACCTGGCTCCGAGAAAGCTCGCCGGCATGGAATCAAACGGAATGCTTTTATGTGCCGAGGACGACGAGGGGCGTCTGGCACTCATGACCCCGGCAGACAGCGCGGTTAAAAGCGGAGCCGAGATCTGCTGAACCATCGCGTAGGTGGTATTGTTCCTTAACTTTTGACAGGGAGAGTAGGTTGTGCGCGAAGAAGAGATAGTGTTTGATTCACGCGATATGAAAAATACCATATATGCCAGGAAATGGTTCTCGTCAGGTCAGATCAGGGCAATACTGATACTTGTACATGGAATGAGCGAGCATGTCGGCAGATACAGGGAAATGGCGGAGTACCTGTGTTCTCAGGGGTTTCTGGTGGCCGCGGAGGATTCTCTGGGGCATGGAATAACCGGAGAGGTTCAAAGAGAGTTCGGATACTTTACCGAGCAGGACGCGGCGACGGTGCTTGTACGGGACGTTCACAGGCTTAAGAAGACGGTTCAGGAGCAGTATCCCGGGCTGCCGATATTTATTTTCGGACACAGCATGGGCTCCATAGTTGTCCGCAATTACATTATGCGTTACGGCAGCGGTATAAACGGGGCAATAATAATGGGAAATATAGACAGGGGAGCCTTCTCCTGCAGGCTTTCAAAGGTGTTTATAAGAGCCCTGGCTCTGTTTAAAGGCTGGCATTATAAGAGCAAGCTGGTTACGGCAATAGCTCTTTACAGAAATAAGCGCGGCTCCATGCAGTTTCCCCTTTTGTGCCATCGCCCGGAGATCATCGAGCAGCATAAGAACGACAGATACTGCGGCTTTATATTTACTCTGAACGGATATTATACCGTTACGGAGATGCTTTTAAGATGCAGGGACAAAAAACTCCTTGAGAATATACCGAAGGATTTACCCATACTTATGCTGGACGGGGGAGAGGATCAGTTCGGAGATTACGGGGAAGTTCCCGAGCGTGTAAAAAAGCTGTTTAAGCAGGCAGGACTTAAAAATATCAAAAGTAAAATATTTAAAAACGATGCTCACGAAGTCTATAATGAAGCGGACAGGTTTGAGGCGTTTAACGACATAATTCGGTTTTGTGCAGACTGCGGCTGAAAGGTCTGCGTTATATATAGGAGATTGATTATGAAAAGATTTATTGGTCTTATGCTTTCGCTGTGCTTATGCATAAGCCTGACTACAGTGGCCTTTGCCAATAATACGGTGACACAGATTACCTGGGGAGAAGAGATTTCTTCCTCAACCTCGGAAGCCGGGAAGGAAGCTCAGGACAATAAAACAAAGCCCTATCTGGCTTTGGGAAAAGATCTTTCGGCAGCGCAGCTTGCCACGGTCATGGAGCTTCTGGGACTGAGCGGAACAGATCTTTCATCATATAACGTGGTTTACGTGACAAACGAGGAGGAGCACCAGTATCTTGGAAGCTATATCGATTCGGCAATAATAGGGACAAGATCCCTTTCCTCTGTTCTGGTAAGGCCGGCAGCCAAGGGAACCGGCATCAAGGTTGCGACCAAGAATATCAATTACTGTACTACAGGCATGTACCAGAATGCCCTGCTTACGGCGGGAGTGACAGATGCGGAGATCATAGTTGCCGCACCTACTCAAATATCCGGGACGGCGGCCCTGATCGGGGCGCTTAAGGCCTACGCTGAAATGACGGATTCGGACGTCAGCGAAGAGGCTCTGGACACATCCTTAAACGAGCTCGTCACCACCGGAGAGCTGGAGGAAAGCATAGAAGGGGCCAGCAGCGAGGAGGTAGAGGGGCTGATCGCCTTTATTAAGGCCCAGCTTAATGGGAAAAAGCTTAATACCAGAGAGGATATAGAGTCTGCGGTACGCGAAGCCGTCAAGGCATATCAGGACGGAAAAGTCGAGCTTTCGGAAGAAGAGGTCCAGAAGATCGTGGATATAATGGTCAAGATAAAGGATCTTGGGCTTGATTACGGTACTTTGCTGGACGAAGCGGCAAAGCTCTACAAGGACGGCAAGCTCAACACCGAAAATGTCCAGAATCTCCTGAACGGAGACAACAAGGTGGCTATTGCGGGAGCGGTAGTAAAGTCCTTCTTTGTGGGACTTGCCAATAATATAAAAGATTTCTTTACGGGACTTTTTAAGTAAGATGGGACAGATCAGATCGGTTACAGACGATGAATGGCCGGAGGCAATGGGCCTTGCCTGGCATGTGTTTCTGATATTTGAAGCGGATGATTATTCCGAAGAGGGCGTTAGAAATTTCTATAGATTCGTTACCGACAGGATCCTGTTCAGAATGTTTAAAGCGGGACAATACCAGCTTTTCGGCTATTTTATTGAGGATAAGCTGGTAGGGATCATATCCTTAAGGAACGAAAATCATATATCCTTATTGTTTGTCGATGAGAAACACCAGAACAGGGGAATAGCCCGATCACTTTTGGAATTCGTCAATAATTACCTGCTGACCGAGCTTGGAAAGCAGGAGGTGTCCGTGGACTCCTCGCCCTATGCGGTGGACTTTTATCATCGCATGGGTTTTATCGATACTGACAGGGAGATCACGGAGAACGGCATCCGCTATACACCGATGAAATTTTATCTGTAAAGATTTTAATTATGGAGTTATAATGTTGCTGTAAAAAAATTGGAAGGAGGCGTGAAGCTTGGGCGAAATAGTATCCAGCAAGGATTTATGCATACTTATTAAAGAAGTTTTGCGCCTTATGGATAAAAGGCTGATCGGCCACGGAGAGAGGGTAGGCTATATCCTAAGCAGGATGCTCGAATGCGAGGGCAGCTATGAGGACTTCGAGCTTGCTGAGTTTGCCCTTCTCGGTACTCTTCACGACATTGGGGCCTTTAAGGTTGAGAAGACCTCCGAGATGCTGAAGTTCGATCTGCAGGACTATATGCCCCACTCCATCTACGGCTACCTTTTTTTGAAATATGTATCTCCTATGGATGAGATGGCCCGTACCCTTATGTACAGCCATATCGATTATACGCAGTTGGCAAATGTCGATTTCGAGCATAAGGACATCGCAAATTATATCAATCTCGCAGGCCGCTATGATCTTTACAACAAGTCCCTCGGTACTAAATTTGAATATAATAAGCTGAGAGTTTACGAAGGGACAAAGTATGATCCCAAAAGCTTTGAGCTGCTGGACATGGCTCTTGCCAAATACTCTCTTAAGGATAAGCTGGATTCCAAGCTTTACCTGGAAGAGCTGGATAAGATCTATGATGACCTCATTTTTTCCGATGAGGAAAAAGAGCAGTATATTATGATGCTCATGTATGTATCGGGCTTTAGGGATGAGGTAAATGTATTAAATACGGTAACGAGCCTTATAGTTGCCGAGGAGATAGCAAATATAATCGGCGGCTTTACGGAGGACGAACATACCCAGCTTTATTTCGGAGCCCTGCTCCATGACGTGGGAATGCTGACAGTTCCTTTGGACATTATAAATGCTCCCAGAAAGCTCAGCGATGAAGAAATGAACACGATGCGAAACCATGTTTTGGTCGTGGAAACGCTTCTTAAGGACAGAGTTGACGAGGGAGTGTATAATATAGCTGTAAGACATCACGAAAGAATGGACGGCAGCGGCTATCCTAACCATCTTACCGGTGCGGATATGAATATGCTGGAAAAGATCCTTCAGGTGGCGGATACGGTAACCGGTCTGACGGTTGAAAGGATGTACAGAAAGAGCAAGCCGAAGGAAGCCGTTATAGCCATACTTACCGATGAGATGAATCATAATAAATTCCGTCAGGACATTGTTATGGCGTTTATAAACAATTACGACGTCATCATGGATAAGGTTAAAGAAAGATCGCAGTCTATCCTTCAGATGTTCTTCAAGCTGCAGAAGCAGTATGAGCAGGTAAGTACGGCGATGATGAAGAAATAAACTCTTCGAGGTCGGTTAAGGCTCCGGTCCCGCGCAATGGGAATCCACGAACCGTGTCAGGTCGGGAACGAAGCAGCACTAAGAGGAATCTCCCATGTGACGCGGGGGTTCCGGGGTCTTAACCGGCTTCGAATTTTTTTATTGTAAATAAGGAGAATTTATGAAGTGTTTTGTAACAGGTGGGGCCGGTTTCATAGGCTCCAATATGACCGACAGATTATTAAAGGACGGGCACAGCGTTATCGTATATGACGCTTTTATCACCGGCCACAGGGAGTTTCTGGAGAATGCCTTAAAAAATG
>CAMNBW010000155.1 GCA_946533525.1 uncultured Lachnospiraceae bacterium | reverse complement strand
TTTTGCTTATCTTGCTTCTTTTCTTTTTCATGGGTTTTCCTCCTTTGTAAAGCGGTTTATATTGAAATGTTTTCTTTGCCGCGCTCGGCGCTAGAATGCCTCAAGCGACATTTTTTCCTGTTATGCCCGCGTCCCGGGTCTGTTTTTCTGTATAACGTCATATACTTTTTTCATGGTCAGACCCTGTACGACGGTGGTAAAGAAGACTATGGCATAAGTGCAGCCCAGTACGATGTGATATATATTCTCCGGAAGCATGGAATATGTGCTCATGGCGAGAGCTATGGACAGACCGCCTCTGAGCCCTCCCCAGGTAAAGAGCGATGAAAAGCTCCTGCGGTCATAGCCGTCCGGAAGCTCTCCCATCAGACAGGTGCAGCCGAAAACACTTGTATATCTTGCCGCAAGGTTGCAGACTACCGCTGCTGCCGACAGCAGGATCACATTCGGCATCTGCAGGATGCGCACAAGAGAGAAGCCGAGGATCACGTAAAGAATGGAATTTAACAGATTATCCAGTATCTCCCAGAAGGTCTCAAATTCCTCAAGCTCCATCTTTCCATGCCGTTCCTCCCATCTTTCGATCAGAGTTGCATAAAGCACTCCGCATACTACCGAAGCGATGGCGCCGGAGCACTCAAGCTTTTCGCATAGAAAATACGAAAGCGATACTGAAAGGAGACTTACGAAGATCCTGCGGAATTTGTCCCTGGTTCTGGAAAAAAGCTGAAACAGGATGAGGGTAACGCCGGTTCCGATAGCCACCGCCCCGATAATCTCCCGAAGCAGGACTTCAAAGAAGCCGCCACCCTGTTCCATGGTCACCATGCCGGAGAAGCAGACAAAGAGAGCCACTCCTACTCCGTCATTCAGGAGGGACTCTCCCTCGATCACAAAGCTGATATTCCGGGGGAGCCCAAATTTGCTCAAAATACTTGTAGCTGCGATGGGATCTGTCGGCGCCACAATGCTTCCAAACATCAGACACATGGGGAAGGAAAATGAAAGTCCGAGGACCCTGGAAACCATAAAAAACAGCGCTCCGTAAAGAAAAGCTCCGAGAAGAGTGCCCAGGACCGCAAGTATGCCGATGGGGCGAAAGAGCCGTTTAAAATCCTTAAGCTGCATGTGACAGGAGCCCGCAAACAGCATAAAGCAGAGGACACCCTCTATAAGGAAGCTTTCGAGATCAAACACCCTGATATCATTAAGCAGTCCGTTTACCGAGGTTCCTTTGAAATCAGCTCCGGCGAAGGTCAGAACCGCTCCCACCGCAATAGAAAAGATCATCAGCGCTATTTCATAGGTCAGCTTCGTAAACTTCTCGTTTATAAGACCAATCACGACTATGAGTGATAACAGAAAAACCGCATATCCCAGAAAATCCGTCATTTCGCAACTCCTCCCGGAATTTTGCCTTCAATCAATGCTGCTGCTTTACTCCCTGCCGCTGCGCATAAAAAGCTCCATAGAAGCAGCTCCGCCGGAAAACACAGAAGCAGCAGAAAAGCCGCAGCAAAGGGTTTTTTAAGCTGGGCGCCGAGAACCGTCGCCGTGACAGCTGCCGAGGCAAAGGCTGCGTGAGAGCCGGCCTCCGGGAAAATAAGCATAGACAGAGTAAAGCCCATGCAGGTGCATGCAAAGATAAGGGGGAAAAAATGTCCGCCCTTCATCCCTAAATTTATGCAAAAGGCAGTCATAAGGAGCTTCAGGATACAGATTGCAGCCAGGAACAGCGGAGTGTATGCGGCGAAGGTCTCCATCAGCTCCGCCATCTGCTCTTCTCCGGAGCCCATGACCATGGGAAGGAAAAGTCCCGTGAGTCCGATCACGATTCCGCAGAGCAGCTCCTTAAGGATTACCGGGATATGTCCGCCAAGCTTTTTTGTAAGCTTCTCAAAAGCCTCAAAGAGGATGAAAAGCAGCAAGCCCACAGGTATGTACAGAAGGAGCAGTGCATAGTCCATTGCCCCGGAGGGACCCTCGGAAAAGCTCGGAAATCCCTCCATTGCTTTTCCGAAAACTGTGTTCAGGATCCGGACGATAAAAAAGCCGGAGGCTGTGGATATCCCGTAGTACAGGAGCTTATCCCTCTTTTGCATCTTCTCCGGCCTGTTTTCGTCCTCAAGCTTTTCCACCGCCAGTATCCCGAAAAGCGGTGAACGAAAGATCTGTCCCAGGGTTACGGCTTCGCTGATTTCTGAAAGCTCCCCGGTGTACCCCCTGGCAAAGCTCACATTGTCGCCAACCCAGTAGCATAAAGCCGCAATGATACCGGTCAGTCCTGCCTCGGGACCGACGCTGGAACAGAGCACAAGCGGAATCAGCGCACATAAAAGCATGGCTGTCATGTGCTTGTATTCATAGTATTTATCCTCTTTGATCTTCTTCATAACAACAGCAAGTTCTTCAGGATAATTACCATATTTTTTATGCATAACCCCCACGCAAAGCCCACCTAAAGCGCAGACTAATACGGGAAGGAAGGAGAGGCCGCTCTTTTGGGGAAGTGTTTCCCATATCACTCCGGTCAGGAAGGAAACAGCCTTTAAGAAGCACCAGACTACTGCGCCGGCGCTTCCTCCCAAAAGAGCGGTAAATAGAATAAGTTTTATCTGATTTATTTTTTTATCAGGCATTTTGGATCTCCATAGGAACTGTTTAGAAATTACTGCTTCAAAATTGCGCAGGTTTCTTAACAGTGCCTTAGGGTGTGTACATTGCCAGCAAGGCTTCTTTTAAGACTTCAAGCTCCTTAACCGCGTCAAAGCCCTCCTCGGACTGATAGACAAGTCCGACAGCATATCTTGTAACCACAGCCAGCATAAGATGCAGCGTGGCTGAAAACATCTCATGCTCAGGAATATCGGTGCGGATCGTATGATCGCGCTCCGCCTTTTCGTATACCACATGAAAACGCTTAGCCAGTCCCTTTATCATATCCTGGTAAGGCTCCAGCGTCCCGGTGTCAGGCTGCTCCGATTGCACATAAACGTTAAATAACTGGTTAAAACGCAGCAGCTCCCGATGATCGAGATATAATCCTATAAAGGAATCCAGGTAAAACACAAATTCCTCTCTGGCTGATGCCCGCTTAAGGCGACTTTCGGCATTGCGTTCAGGAATATCCTGAAGCACCTGTCCCCATTGATGCACGGCAACTGCGATCACAAGCTGCAGCTTGGAATCATAGTAGCGCAGAAGGGTCTTTTTCCCGCAGCCGGCTTCCCGGGCAATCTCATCCAGAGTGACTGAGGTGATGCTTTTTTCCGTAAACAGCCTGTAAGCCGCGTTCAGCATCCTTTCGCGCCGAACAGCCATCGTCGCATGATCTGCTCCCGGATCTCTCATCTTGTCTAATCTCCGTATCCATTTTTGACAACGACGGTGTCATTTTTGATTATACTTTAAGGCGGGTCCTTTAGCAAGTCAATTATTCGCAATATATGCGCTATATTCTTCCTCTGTCTTCGGGACAAGGATACTGTGGGAGGCGATCTGTTTTTCTACGCGCTTTGCGGCTTCAAAGAGCTCAGCCGGGATATTCGGGTGCTCGTCGGGGATACCTACGGCATATTCAGCAAGACCGTATTCTAAGGTCTTTCCGCCGATATTGTCCCCCATGCCGTATTGAACAGATATATTCGACACGGCCACATCCACCTTTTTTATAGCGGAGGTGAGGACGTTTTCGGGAGCCAGATAGGACTGGTCGCAATCCACTCCTATTACGTATTTATCCAGCTCCTTTGCGGCTTCAATGACTCCGACGCCGGAGCCTCCGGAGGCATGGAAAATTACATCACATCCGTTATTATACATCTTTTTAGCCGTTTTCTTGCCCAGCTTTGCATTGTCAAAGCTTCCGAGATACACCGACTCGACCTCAGTGGTCTTTCCGTATTCCCTGTCGGCATAGGCCGCCCCCGCCATATAGCCGTATTGAAAGGCCTTAAGCGCGTCTACCTCATCGCCTCCGATAAAGCCTATCCTGCCGGTCTCCGACATCGCCGCCGCGATATAGCCCACCACGAAGGACGGCTCCTCGCCCCTGAATACAGCGCAGGTCACGTTCTCCGGCACCTCCTCATAGGCGTAGTCCACGATGGCGAAGTGCTTGTCGGGGTTCTTTTCGGCCACGGACAGGATGGCGTCCGCAAACTGGTAGCCTATTCCCCAGGTCACGTCGTTCCCGTCCTCCGCGAGCCGCGTAAGGTCGTTCTCAAACTCCTTAGTCCCGGTGGCCTCGATATAGCTCACCCTGGCGCCGATATTCTCATTTAGGAACTTAAGCCCCTCCCAGGCGCTCTGGTTAAAGGAATGGTCCTCTATCCCCCCGGTATCCGTCACCATGCCGGCCTTAGTCCCGGCGGTGTCCTCTCCCAGGGTGATTATCTCATGCTCCGCCTTGCCCCCACAGCCCGAAAGGCAGAGGATGCAGGCGGCGATAACAGCAGTCAAAAGGATTTTTCGGCTTATATTTATCAATTAAACACTCACCTCGTTCGTATAAATTATCTTTTAATATTATAATTATACTTATAATAATCTTCAATCTATATTGACAAAGGCAGAGCCGAAACCCTAAAATTTAATCT
>CAMNBW010000154.1 GCA_946533525.1 uncultured Lachnospiraceae bacterium | reverse complement strand
AGCACAGGAGGAGATTATGATAAAAACGAAACTGGAAGAGATCAAGAATAAGGCTCTTAAGAGGATCGAGGAGAGCAGCGACCTGGAGGCCTTAAACGAGGTGCGCGTCGCACTGCTCGGGAAAAAGGGAGAGCTGACCGCGGTTTTAAAGGGAATGAAGGAGCTTTCAGCCGAGGAGCGTCCCAAGGTCGGAGCCATGGTCAACGAGCTTCGAAGCGACCTGGAAAAGCGGCTTAACCACGCAAAGGACGTCATCGATTCCAAGGTGATGGAGGAGAGGCTTAAGGAGGAGGTCATAGACGTGACCCTGCCCGCAAAGAGGCCGGCCATGGGGCACAGACACCCGAACCAGATAGCCCTCGAGGATATGCAGAATATCTTTATCGGCATGGGCTACGAGGTGGTCGAGGGCCCGGAGATAGAGCGGGATTACTACAATTTCGAGGCACTCAATATCCCCGCCGACCATCCGGCAAAGGACGAGCAGGATACCTTCTATATTAATGGGGAATTCCTTTTACGTACCCAGACCTCGGGAGTACAGGTCCACGAGATGGAAAAGGGAAAGCTTCCTATAAGGATGATAAGCCCCGGAAGAGTTTTCCGTTCGGACGAGGTGGATGCCACACATTCCCCTTCCTTCCATCAGGTAGAGGGACTGCTTATAGATGAGGACGTTTCATTCTCCGACCTTAAAGGAACTCTTGCGGAGTTTGCCCGGGAGCTCTTCGGAGAGGAGACGAAGGTCAAGTTCAGACCCCACCACTTCCCCTTCACCGAGCCCTCGGCGGAGATGGATGTTAGCTGCTTTAAGTGCCACGGGAAGGGCTGCCGCTTCTGCAAGGGAGAGGGGTGGATCGAGATCTTAGGCTGCGGCATGGTGCATCCCCACGTATTGGAGATGAGCGGCATAGATCCCCTTAAATACAAGGGCTTCGCCTTCGGAGTGGGACTTGAGAGGATCGCGCTTTTGAAGTACGAGATAGATGATATGAGACTGCTGTATGAGAATGATGTGAGGTTTTTGAATCAATTCTGAGCTCGCGCATAGATTTGTTAACATTGCGAGCGAGCTCCGCCCGATTTATGTAAACCTAAATCGGGTCACCACTTTTGATAAGGATATAGAAATTAATAGGAGTAAATTATGAATACATCTTTAAAATGGATACGGTCATATGTTCCGGAGCTTGAGTGCACGGACAGGGAATATATGGACGCTATGACGATGACTGGCACCAAGGTGGAGGGCTTCAAGCGCCTGGACAAGAACCTTGAAAAAATCGTTGTGGGACAGATAAAGTCAATAGAGAGGCACCCGGACGCGGATAAGCTCGTGGTCTGCCAGGTGGATATAGGCAGCGAAACCATCCAGATAGTCACCGGAGCGCCCAACGTTAAAGAGGGGCAGAAGGTTCCGGTGGTTCTCGCCGGAGGAAGGGTAGCCGGGGGTCACGACGGCGGGCCGCTGCCTGAGGACGGAATAGAGATAAAGGACGGGAAGCTAAGAGGCGTGGAGTCCCACGGAATGATGTGCTCCATAGAGGAGCTGGGCTCCGGCAGGGATGTCTTCCCCGACGCTCCCGAGGAGGGAATCTATGTCTTTAAGGATTCCGTAAATGTAGGCGACGACGCGGTGGAGGTGCTGGGGCTCCACGACACCGTCTTTGAATATGAAATAACCTCCAACAGGGTGGACTGCTACTCGGTACTCGGAATAGCCAGGGAGGCTGCGGCCACGTTTGGTAAGCCCTTTATCGCCCCGGAGGTTCCCGAGACCGGAGTTAACGAGAGCGAGAAGACGGCCGACAATATCAGCATCGAGATAGAGGATAAGGACCTTTGCACCCGCTATGTAGGCAGGGTCGTAAAGGACATAAAATTCGGGGAATCTCCCGACTGGATGAAGGAGAGGCTCCGTTCGGCGGGGATAAGGCCCATCAACAACGTGGTTGACATAACTAATTATGTAATGCTCGAATACGGCCAGCCCATGCATGCCTTCGACCTTTCAACGATAGCGGGGAATAAGATAATAGTTCGCCGTGCGAAAGACGGAGATAAGTTCACCACCCTGGACGGACAGGAGAGGAACTTAGACCACGATGTCCTTATGATCTGCGACGGCGAGAAGGAGATAGGAATCGCGGGCATCATGGGAGGAGAGAATTCCATGATAACCGAGAACGTTCACGATATGCTCTTTGAGGCGGCCACCTTTAACGGGGCAAATATCAGAAAGTCCGCCAAGAGGATAGGGCTTCGCACCGACGCCTCGGGCATCTTCGAAAAGGGACTCGATCCCCATAACGCCTTGGACGCAATGAACAGGGCCTGCGCCCTCATAGAGGAGCTGGGCTGCGGCAGAGTCTTAAACGGAGCCGTGGATGTTCACGGGGAGCTGCCGGAGAAGAAGCATATTGCATTTGAACCCGAAAGAATTAATAAATATCTGGGAACCGATATACCCGCAGCCACTATGCTGGACTACTTTAAACGCCTCGAGGTGGAGTACGACGAGGGCACAAAGGAGCTTATAATCCCCACCTTCAGGCAGGACCTTGTCGGCTTTGCGGACAGCTCTGAAGAAGTGGCAAGGTTCTTCGGCTACGACAAGATACCGGTGACCCTGCCTTCATCCTCGGCAGGCATGGGTAAGCTCGGCTTTAAGCGGATGGTGGAGCAGGTGGCAAGGAATATCTCCGAGTTTTCAGGCTTCTCGCAGGCCATGGTCTATTCCTTTGAAAGCCCCAAGGTCTTCGATATGCTTAGGCTCCCTGAAGATGCACCCGAAAGACAGGCCATAAGGATTTCAAATCCGCTGGGAGAAGATTTTTCCATAATGAGGACGCTGCCCCTAAACGGTATGCTGACCTCGCTGTCCACCAACTATAACCGCAGGAATAAGGACGTTAAGCTCTATGAGCTCGGAAATATATATATCCCCAAATCGCTGCCCTTAGAGGAGCTCCCCGACGAGCGCATGCAGTTTACCCTGGGCTTTTACGGGGAGGGAGACTTCTTTACCCTAAAGGGAGTAGTGGAGGAATACCTTTTCAAGGTAGGGATGCGGGAGCGCACCAAATATGATGCCTCATGCAGCAGACCCTATTTCCACCCCGGCAGGCAGGCGGATATTATATATGACGGCAAAAAAATAGGGTATCTTGGCGAGATACATCCGGCTACCGCCAAGAGCTACGATATGGAGGGAGTCAGGGTCTATATCGCGGTTCTCGATATGCCTTATATCGTGGAGCTTTCAACCTTTGACAGAAAATATGAGGGCATAGCCAGGTATCCCGCAATTTCAAGGGATATTTCGATGGTGGTGCCGAAGGCCGTAGAGGCAGGAAAGATAGACGAGATGATCCTGCAAAGGGGCGGAAAGCTCCTGGAGAGCTTCAGGCTCTTCGATATCTACGAGGGCGACCAGATCAAGGATGGCTTTAAATCCCTGGCCTATTCCGTAACCTTCAGGGACAAGACGAAGACATTATCAGACGAGGATGTCAACGCGGTTATGAAGAAGATCCTAAACGGGCTGGAAGGCCTTGGGATAGAACTGAGGTCGTAAATCAAATATGGCTGAAAGGCAGCTTTTAAAAAGCGATTTTTACTACGACCTTCCCGAGGAGCTGATAGCGCAGGATCCGCTGGAGCGAAGGGATTCCTCCCGGCTCATGACCTTAAACCGCAGGACAGGGGAATTTGAGCATAAGGTATTTTCGGATATTGAGGGGCTTATAAATCCCGGGGACTGCCTCGTGCTGAATAATACCAAGGTAATACCGGCGCGCCTTCTGGGCGTAAAGGAGGATACGGGCGCCGCGGTGGAGATCCTTCTTTTAAAGAGGAAGGCTAAGGACAGCTTTGAAACCATAGTGCGGCCCGGGAAAAAGCTCAGGCCCGGCGCAAGGGTGAGCTTCGGAAACGGGGAATTAAAGGCGCAGATCGAAGAGGTCCTGGAGGGCGGAAACCGCCTGGTCAGGTTTGAATTTGAAGGTGTCTTCGAGGAGATACTGGACAGGCTCGGACAGATGCCCCTGCCTCCCTATATAAAGCACGAGCTAAAGGACAGGGACAGGTACAACACCGTCTATGCCCGCTACGAGGGCTCGGCGGCCGCACCCACGGCGGGACTGCATTTTACGGAGGAGCTTTTAGGGCGGCTTTCGGATAAGGGAGTGCAGTTGGTTTACATAACACTCCATGTAGGCCTCGGAACCTTCAGACCTGTTAAGGAAGATGATATTCTGAAACACAGGATGCACTCGGAATACTTCGAGATAAGCCGCGAGAGCGCTGAGACAATAAATTCGGTCAAAGCCTCGGGCGGAAGGGTCATCGCAGTGGGGACAACCAGCACCCGCACGCTTGAATCGGCGGCGGACCCTGACGGGCGGCTCAGTGCCGACAGCGGGGAGACGGATATTTTCATCTATCCGGGCTATAAATTCAAGGTTGTCGACGGACTTATCACCAATTTCCACCTGCCGGAATCCACTCTCATTATGCTGGTCTCGGCGCTGGCGGGAAGAGAAAACGTGCTTCGGGCCTACAGGGCGGCAATTGAGGAGCGCTACAGATTTTATAGTTTTGGCGATGCCATGTACGT
>CAMNBW010000153.1 GCA_946533525.1 uncultured Lachnospiraceae bacterium | reverse complement strand
AAGAAAATCACAGGTGCTGTCTATGATAAAAATGAATCTGTGTGGAAATTATAATCGTGAGTCTCATATCAGTCTCATCAAAATGAGACTATAAGTTTATAAAAAACGCTTAAATGGTGGCTTTTTAGAGAAAGTCGCATCGTGGTCTCACCGTAGTCTCATTGAGTCTCACATGTAATTGAGACTTTGTGAGACTAAGTCATAAAATCTATATTACCTTAACTTCCGGAGGAATTCCGACTAAAAATCGAGGCGGACAACAGGGCTCAACATAGCACCATTATCGCAGGTGCGGTCTTGATGCTTTTATATGGTAGTTTTAGTCGGAAAAAATCTGGAAAACGAGGTTCATACGTGTTTAAAACCTCCGCTTATCATATTTTATCTTCCAGTACATATGACCGGGTTGCCTTGAAAATTGCCGGAGGTCATTTATAATAAATGTCAGAACGATTTTAAGAGAATCCAAAATCGAAGAGCTTATGCTTCAACTTACAAATTCCGGCAGGAGCTACAGCTCGGAAAATGATAGAATATAATATTGTAAGACAATAGATCATGGAGGGTATATGGTAATCTGGGTTAAGGAAAATGAGATGGAGGCGTTTTTGCCGCTTATTCCTGAGGAAATGAGGGACAGGGTAAAAAGCGGCGAATGGTTTTGTCTGGGAGCGCTGGCGGAAGACGGGCAGGCGGCGGAGACATCGGGGGATGAGAGGCTGGCAGTGGGAGTGCTTCTGTTTTCATCCGAGGAGGGGATAAGTTATGGCGATGAACGCTCCTCCATGATTGAGCTGCACTGGCTGTATGTGGCTGAAAAGTACAGGATGGAGGGGATAGCGAATGAGCTTATGCAGGAGCTTTCCGATATTCTCGAGGATAATCCGGCAGAGGGGATAATCTGCGACATTCCTCTGGGCAGCGAATATGACCTGGCGGAGGACTTCTTTGAGTCATGGGGATTTAATTTTGAGGTGACAGAGCTTCAGGAAATGACTATTACAAAGGAGGACTGCCGCAGGGAGATCAGCCCCCAGAATAAGGAAGAGGCTTTAAGAATGGCTTCGGGACCCGGCAGACCCATCGACCTCATACCGGTTTCGGAGCTTTCGAAGGATGAATTTAAAAGGGTAGTTCGTGAGATGAAACAGATGGAGGCATCCGGTTATTATGACTGGATCTCCGAGGAGAGGGATCACTATGCCGGAGATATGAGCTATGCCGTCGTTCACGGAGACAAGGTGAGCTCCATGGCTCTGTATGAGAGGCTTCCGAATGACGATCTGCATCTGGTCATGCTTGGAACCCTGTCCCAGCGGGGGGCAAAGGAGCTTTTGGAGCTGCTTCGCTACACTGCGGGATATTATTATCTTAACTATCCGGAGGAGGCAAAGGTAAGGTTTTCACTGGGTATAGAGAGGAGCAGGAATCTGGCGGTGCATCTGTTTCCCGATAAAGAACCGGTACAGGTACGTAGGGGCTATTTTTTCTAAAAAATATGAAGAGTGCAGCCAGGCAGGATATATGGCGCTCTTAGTGGCTGCAACGGAGTATGGAGGAATATTATGTGTGATACTCAGAAAATACAGGAAAAGGTACAGGCGCCCATAAGCTTCGCAGAGGAGCAACAAAAGCAGATTGAAACCAGCCAGTACACGATCCGAAGGATTGACGAGGTACAATATCTCCGTGACGCTCAGAAGATCAGTTCAGACGTGCATGATAATTTTTTAAGGGTCAATGTTCGGGATGCAATCGTAAAAAATCTTGGAAGTGAGCGCTATGCCGCCTTTGACGACCTGAAGATAAAACAGGAGGGTAAGCCTGAAGAGGAAAAGATCGCCCTTCATCATGCGGAAGGCTCCAAGCTGGCGTTAAACGGGGAGGATGTCGTTGAATTTAATATGGCGGGTTCCGGTTATTTGAATTACAGGCTCCCCCACAAGGGGATCGTGGGTGCCAAGCCGGGCGAGGATTATGCGGATGAAAAAAAGGTAAAATGGTATAACAAGAATAAGTTTCTTACCTGGACGAAGCTTGTAAAAACGCAGGAACAGGTCGAAGAACGAAATGAGCATAAGATCGAACAAAACCAGAGACTTGACAACATATACGGTCAAAGACTTGAAGAGAAGGTAAAGGGAAATAAGCTTCACCACGTTCGAAAAAAAGAAAGTGTAAATGAAGCAGGCGCTGCAAAGACCAGGTTTTATATGCGCGGACCGAACGTCGTAAATACCGGCAAATATTCAGAAGACAAGCTGGAGGAATATATTCTGGAGCTGGGGCAGAAGACCTTGAGGAATAAGCTCACAATGATGGATTTCCTTGACGACGAGGAGCTCGAGGCAGAAAAGCCGATAAATATCTTAATACAGGGTCACAGCAGGGGTGCCGTTGCTTCGGGTCTTGGGGCGATGAGGCTTAAAAGGTGGATAAGCGATACCTATCCGCGGCTGCTAAATAAGGTGAAATTTCAGCTTATTCAGCATGATCCCGTTGCCGGAGGCTATGAGAATTTTGGCTTTAACGCGAAAATAGATCATGCGCCCACAGATGAAAAGGATATCAAGAAGGATTCCCGTTATATGTCTCTTGGGGAAGAGGCAGAAACCACAGTCATCTATTCCATGCATACGCAATATCCTATGATGTTTACACCCCAATATGTGAAGCATCCAAAGCGTATCATCCTTACTGCCGGCTCACACACAGCTAACCTCCAAAAGATAGACACATCTCAGGATAAGATTACGAGAGCTACATATCTGGCAGAAAAGAGCGGGAAGGTTGAAGCTTTCCGAGCGTCCGGTTTAAATGAACTGGATGAGGGCGTTTATTTCGGCGACGACCAGAATAATCTGATAAAGATAAGAAATCTCGAGGAGTTTGACGCAGTGGCTAAAACTCTTCTGAAGGACGTTATAGGCCAGGAGAGCCGTCACGAGGTAGTCAGGAAGGCAGTAGAAGCCTGGTTTCAAAGGGATGCGGAGAAACAGACAAAGGAAAAGGAGGCGGTAAAGGAGGGGGCCGCCCAGAAGACAGAGCAAAAGGAGGCTGTCAAGCAGGAGCAGAAGAATAAAGAGCTTGCCTCCCTTACAACTCCCGCAGCTCTAAAAAAGGTTCAGGAGGAGAAGGAAAAGCTGGATAAAATGCCTCAGGAAACTCCTGAACAGGCCAGGAAATACCTTAAGAAAAAGGAAAAATATCTGGAAGCCAAAAAGTCCGGCATGATCAACTATGTGGACAGCTTATATAAGCAGAAGGGCAGCTATATAAACAGGACAAGAAGGGATTATCTCCGTGTGCTGGTTAAACTATCCTACCAGTTGGAAAAGGATACGGGGGGCTTTCACACCGCGGACCGGCAAAAGAAAATCGAGGGTTACAGGAACGAGCTGAAAAAATATGCCGGGATAGAAAATCTTAATGTATTTTTGCCCGCCTACCTTAAGAGTGAGCTGTATCTGGGCTCTGAAGAGAAGGTCAGGGAGTTTTTAGGCATGCCGGCGCTTAAGGTGGAAGAGGAAACTGCGGAAAAGGTTGCCGAGCAGGTAAAAGAAGAGAAGGCTGTCGAGGAGAAAACGGAAGAAAAGCAGGTCGAAGTTAAGAAGGAAGCAGAAGAGAAAGCCGCAGAAGAAAAACAGGTTGAAGAGATAAAGACTTCCGAAAAGACTGAAGAAAAGGAGGCGGAAGAAGAAAAGTCCGCTGAAGAAAAGGTCGAGGCGCAAAAGCAGGTATTTAAGGAGCTTCCCTTTGTTAAGCACGATGTTCAGTCGGATGTCTCCGGGATGGATGGCGCCTATGAAAATCAGGAGATGAATAACTGCTTCTGCTGTGCGGGAACTGCCATGCTAAATCACTTTATATCCAGAAATAAGGGCTATAAGAGTGTTCAGAGGTATTATGGCCAGAGGGATTTCAGGAGCTTCAGACCAGATGTAAGGAAGTATGACCCCAACAATCCGGCGCAGATGGATGAAGAGACCTATAACAGCATCATACGGGACATCGACAGATATGCCGGAGCCAATAAGGCGGCCTTCGGAAGCATCTTCGAAATGGGTGACTTTATCCTGAACAAGCTTTCCGAAGCGGGTATAGACAACGTGATACTAAATAGAGTTATGTTAACTGTGCCGATAAGCAAAGAGCAGGACAAGACAGAAGCCGAGAGGGCGGAGGTAAAATTAAGGAATTATAAGGCAATATTGGCCGACAGGATAAATCAGATAATTGCGGGAGGAAGCGTTGCGGGAGTCCTGATCGCAGGCTCGAAAAATCCCCATTATGTGACGGTAACGGGCATCAAGGGTGATGAGCTGACGGTATATGATTCCCATGGCTATACGGGGAAGGCGCGCACTGTTAAGCTGGACGAGCTGGTCAAGGGCGGAAATACGCTGGAGGTCAACTGGCTCTCCGAAGTTAAAGACCCGAAGGAAATGGAGAAGGAATATCCCAACCTTGAGATGAAGGAAGGTCAGGAGCCGAAACTTAAAAACGTCTCCTACAGCGATTACTATACCTCCCTTTCCCTTACAAAGGGCATTACGGTATCGAAGCAGATGGACGGCGATGCGGAGGGAATGGAGGATGTGAGCCAGATGGCGTACATCCCGGTAAAGAATATCGCGATCGAAAAAAAGCAGCTTGACGAAGCGA
>CAMNBW010000152.1 GCA_946533525.1 uncultured Lachnospiraceae bacterium | reverse complement strand
ACTATGAAACTATAATAGCACTTATTATCAATATAGGTTATAGCAACCTATGTGAGAGGAGGAGAATTATGAAAAGAAACGGATTATTGAAAAAGTTGCTTTCTGTAACCGTAGCTTCATGCATGGTTATGGGACTTACCGCCTGCGGCGGAGCAGGTGCGGCTGACGGAGCTGCCGGCGGCGACACAGGTGCGGCTGCGGCTGAGAGCGGGGCGGCTGAAAGCTCAGGAGCAGCTTCGGGCGCGGCTATCAAGATCGGCGGTTCGGGTCCCCTTACAGGACCGGCTGCAGTATACGGAAACGCCGTTAAGGCCGCTGCAGAGCTGGCAGTAGAAGAGGTCAACGCCAAGGGCGGGCTTCAGTTCGAGCTCGATTTCGAGGACGATACCCACGATGCAGAGAAGGCGGTTACAGCTTACGGAGTGCTCAAGGACTGGGGTATGCAGGTTTCCCTGGCAACGGTTACATCGGCTCCCGGCGCTGCGGTTTCCCCTATGTATAAGGACGACCACATCTTCGCCATCTCGCCCTCGGGTTCATCCCTTGCGGTAATCTATCAGGATCCCGACAATGCGGCCAACCCTTACGGAAACGTATTCCAGATGTGCTTTACCGACCCCAACCAGGGAGTTGCAAGCGCTGACTACCTCGCTGCACACACGGATCTCGGCAGCAAGATCGCCGTAATCTACAAAAACGACGACAACTATTCCAGCGGAATCTTCGCAAAGTTTAAGAGCGAGGCCGATGCAAAGGGCCTTTCCATCGTATATGAGGGCACCTTCGACGACTCAAACGCTTCGGACTTCACAGTTCAGTTAAAGAAGGCACAGGATGCCGGCGCCGACCTGCTCTTCCTGCCTATTTACTACGATCCCGCTTCCCTTATCCTGACACAGGCCAACCAGATGGGCTATGCTCCCACCTTCTTCGGCGTTGACGGAATGGACGGTATCTTAACTCTTGAGGGCTTCGATACCTCGCTTGCAGAGGGCGTATATCTGCTTACACCCTTCTCGGCTGACGCTACCGACGACCTTACAAAGAACTTCACGGCCAACTACAAGGCCCGCATGAACGACGAGGTTCCCAACCAGTTCGCAGCGGACGCCTATGACTGCGTATATGCCATCGCCCAGGCCTGCGAGGCTGCCGGAGTTACGGCTGATATGAGCGCTTCCGATATATGCGACGCCCTTACTTCACAGTTTACCTCCATGACCTTCAACGGACTTACCGGTCAGAACGTGACCTGGTCAGCGAGCGGAGAGGTTTCCAAGTCTCCCAAGGCCGTTAAGATCGAAAACGGCGTATATGTAGGCGTAGAGGACTAAGAAATTAAGGCGGCAGAAAATATCTGTCAGTTAAAATAGTGCAAGGCTGTCAAAAGGGACAATGGGTTCTCAAGGCAGTCTTGCATTTTTTTGATTATTGGTTAAAATTTATTCTTAGTATGTGTACTCTATCTCGCATCACTAATAAAGAGATTTAAGATTTCGGGGGAGGATCTCTATGGATTTCTTGTCATATCTGATAAACGGGCTGGGGCTGGGCAGCGTTTATGCCATCATCGCCCTGGGCTATACCATGGTCTACGGAATTGCCAAAATGCTGAACTTCGCCCACGGCGATGTCATCATGATAGGCGCCTATGTGGCGTTTTTCGCCCTGAATAACTTCGGGCTGCCGCTGCCGGCGGCGGTGCTCCTTTCGATAGTGGTCTGCACGGCGCTGGGAGTTACCGTTGAGCGCCTGGCTTACAAGCCCCTGCGGCAGGCCTCCAGCCTTTCCGTGCTGATAACGGCCATCGGCGTAAGCTACTTCCTTCAGAATGCGGCGCAGCTTCTATGGTCATCCTCTACAAAGGTCTTCCCCACCATAATTCCGGGCGGCGGGATCTCCCTGGGAAATTTAAGTATTTCATATCTGACGCTCATTACCATCGCAACCTGCGTCCTCGTAATGATATGTCTGACCCTCTTTATAAACCGCACGAAAACGGGCCGCGCCATGAGGGCCTGCTCGGAGGATAAGGGGGCTTCCACCCTCATGGGTATAAATGTGAACCGGATTATTTCCATCACCTTTGCAATAGGCTCGGGACTGGCGGCCATCGCGGCGGTGCTGCTTTGCGCCACCTATCCTTCGGTATTCCCGACCCTCGGCGCCATGCCCGGCATAAAGGCCTTTACGGCGGCGGTCTTCGGCGGGATCGGCTCCATCCCCGGGGCTTTCCTCGGCGGGCTGCTCCTCGGAGTTATCGAGATCTTTGCAAAGGCCTATATTTCCACCCAGCTTTCGGACGCCATAGTTTTTGCAGTGCTGATAATCGTGCTGCTCATCAAGCCCACCGGACTTCTCGGTAAGCGCATAAGGGAGAAGGTGTGACATATGGATAAACAAAAAATGAGCAAATTCAGTATCGGAAACCTTTTCAGCAGGAAAAAACGGGGACGCACCATCTCATTTCTGATGGTTATAGTCGCCTATGTCATAATGCAGACCATGATGAACACCGGGAGCCTCTCCAGCCTCTTTTCGGGCCTTCTGGTCCCCCTTTGCTGCTACATCGTAGCCGCTATCGGGCTTAACTTAAACGTCGGCGTTTCGGGGGAGCTGAACCTTGGACAGGCGGGCTTTATGAGCGTAGGCGCCTTTACGGCGGTCTCGGTCTCGGGCTACCTCGCCGCCGGAATTCCAAACCCCGTTATAAGGCTCATCATTTCGATAATCGCCGGTGTCATCGCGGCGGCGGTCTTCGGAATAATTATCGGAGTGCCGGTCCTAAAGCTCGAGGGCGACTATCTCGCCATCGTAACCCTGGCCTTCGGACAGATCATAAAGAGCATCGTTACGAATATGTACTTAGGCTTCGATGCAAACGGCTTCCAGTTCAGCTTTGTGGACAACAATACCAAGCTCGCCCCCGGGGGAAAGATGCTCTTAAACGGACCCATGGGTGCCACGGGAACCGAACGTATCTCGACCTTCACGATGGGAGCCATACTTATAATCATCTCGCTCTTCATCGTATATAACCTGATGTTTTCAAGGAGCGGCCGGGCGATAATGGCCGCAAGGGACAACCGGATCGCCGCGGAGTCGGTGGGTATCGGCATCTCGAAGACAAAGATGCTGGCCTTTGTAATCTCCGCGAGCCTTGCCGGAGCCGCTGGAGCGCTTTACGGCCTCAACTACTCGACGCTCGTTCCCGCAAAATTCGATTTCAACACCTCCATACTGATACTCGTGTACGTAGTGCTGGGAGGCCTTGGAAATATGACCGGAACCATCATAGCGACGGTCATCCTCGTACTCCTGCCGGAGCTTCTGCGTTCCATGCAGGACTACAGAATGCTTATTTACGCCGTGGTGCTGATAGTCATAATGCTGCTTACGAACAACGAGGCTGTCATTACAAGGCTTAAGCTGCTGCAGAAGAGCTTTTCAAAGAAAACCCCTGGAGGTGCCAAAAATGTCTGATAAACGACCCGTTCTGGATGTCAGGGAGCTAGGGATAGATTTCGGCGGACTTACCGCGGTAAACGACTTTTCAATGCAGGTCTACGACAATGAGATCGTGGGACTCATAGGCCCCAACGGAGCCGGGAAGACCACCGTATTCAACATGCTCACCAAGGTCTACCAGCCCACCCGGGGAACCATCTTATTTGACGGCGAGGACACCGGGAAAAAGAGCGTTGTCGATATGAACAAATCCGGGATAGCCCGTACTTTCCAGAATATAAGGCTTTTTTCCCAGCTTTCTGTCCTCGATAACGTAAAGACCGGCTATCACAACCGCAGCGCCTATTCGCCGCTGACCGCGATCCTGAGGCTCCCCGCATACTACGCAAGGGAGCGTGAGATAGATAAAAACGCCAGAGAGCTTTTAAAGATCTTCGGGCTGGAGGAAGAGGCCGAAAACCTCGCTTCAAACCTCCCCTACGGCGCCCAGAGGCGTCTTGAGATCGCCCGGGCCCTGGCTACGGGACCGAAGCTTTTGCTCCTGGACGAGCCTGCCGCGGGCATGAATCCGCAGGAGACCGAGGAGCTAATGGACATGATACGCCTTGTGCGGGAGCATTTTAAGATAGCCATCCTCCTCATAGAGCACGATATGAAGCTGGTCATGGGGATCTGCGAGCGCATAACGGTTTTAAATTACGGAATGATGCTGGCCGAGGGAAGCCCTGAGGAGATACAGGCAAATCCCGCGGTCATCAAGGCATATCTGGGAGAATAGGAGCGTTCGGAAAGTCCGGGCAGCGACAAAACCAATCCATTACGGAGGAACCAAATGCTTAAGATTACGGATCTAAAGGTTAGTTACGGAATGATAGAGGCCATCAAGGGCATATCCTTTGAGGTCAGGGACGGAGAGATAGTTACCCTTATCGGGGCCAACGGAGCCGGGAAGACCACGACGATGCACGCCATTTCCGGGCTTTTAAAGCCTGCCTCCGGCAGCATTACACTGGACGGCACGGAGCTTACGAAAATAGCCCCTCATAAGATCGTAAGCCTGGGACTTGCGCAGGTTCCCGAGGGGAGACGGGTCTTCGCGGAACAGACTGTGCAGGAAAACCTGATTTTGGGGGCCTATTCCAGAAAGGACAAGGAAAATATCGGCGCCGATCTGGAATACGTCTTTTCCCTGTTTCCGAGGCT
>CAMNBW010000151.1 GCA_946533525.1 uncultured Lachnospiraceae bacterium | reverse complement strand
AATTAAAGAAGGAGAAAACCGATGGCAAAAGAAAAGGTAATTTTAGCGTATTCCGGCGGACTGGACACCACCGCGATAATACCCTGGTTAAAGGAAAACTACAACTACGATGTAGTCTGTGCCTGCATAGACGTAGGACAGGAACAGGAACTTGACGGTCTCGAAGAGAGAGCTAAGGCCAGCGGGGCTTCCAAACTGTATATATTGGATGTTGTGGATGAATTCTGTGACGAGTATATACTTCCCTGCATCCAGGCTCACGCCGTTTATGAGAATAAGTACCTGCTCGGTACCTCCATGGCGCGTCCCCTTATCGCAAAAAAGCTTGTTGAGATAGCGCGTAAGGAAAATGCAAAGGCTATATGCCACGGAGCAACCGGCAAGGGCAACGACCAGATCCGTTTTGAGCTGGGTATCAAGGCTCTGGCGCCTGATCTTAAGATAATCGCCGCATGGCGCGATCCCAAGTGGACAATGGATTCCAGGGAATCGGAGATCGCCTACTGCAAGGAGCACGGCATTAATCTTCCTTTTTCCGCAGACAATTCCTACAGCCGCGACCGCAACATCTGGCATATAAGCCACGAAGGACTCGAGCTTGAGGATCCCTCTAAGAAACCCAAGTTTAAGCATCTCCTCGTGCTGGGAGTAACTCCCGAGAAGGCTCCCTCCAAGGGCGAATTCGTAAACATATCCTTCGAAGCCGGAGTTCCGGTTGCCATAGACGGAGTCAGGAAGAAGCTTTCGGATATTATCAGGGACTTAAACGAGCTGGGCGGAAAGCACGGCATAGGGATAATCGATATAGTTGAAAACCGTGTAGTAGGCATGAAGAGCCGCGGAGTTTATGAGACCCCCGGAGGAACCATCCTCTATGCGGCTCACGAGCAGTTGGAGGAGCTCATACTCGACCGCGAATGCTACAGGCTGAAGAAGCATATGAGCGACGAGCTTGCACAGCTTGTTTATGAAGGAAAGTGGTTCTCGCCCCTGAGGGAGGCCATATGTGCCTTTATCAAGTCCACTCAGGAGTACGTAACCGGAGAAGTAAGGCTCAAGCTCTACAAGGGAAATATCATAAAGGCCGGCGAGACCTCTCCCTACTCGTTATACGATGAAAGCATTGCTTCATTTACCACCGGCGATATGTACGATCACCACGATGCAGAGGGCTTTATTACCCTCTTCGGACTTTCCACTAAGGTTCGTGCCCTGAAGCTTTTAAGCCAGGGGATCGATACTGCGGCAGCCAAGGACGATAAGTCTTCTCCCGTAAAGGAAGGCAAGGCCGCCACCGGCCGGAAAAAGACAGCCGCGAAGACGGCCAAGACCGCTTCCGCAAAGGCTGAGAAAGCAGCTTCCGCGAAAAAGACGACTTCCGCAAAAGCCGAGAAAACAACTTCCACAAGGAAGACTGCCTCTGCAAAGTCCGAGAAAGCAGCTTCCACCAGGAAGACCGCTGCCGCAAAGGCCGGTAAAACCGCGTCCGCAAGAAAGACCGCAGCTAAAACTTCAACCGCTGCAAAAAAGACAACCAGGCGTAAGAGCACGAAGTGAGAACTGTTATTGTTATAATCGCTGTCTACCTCGTCGGGATAAACCTTTTCGGGTTTTTCCTGATGGGGGAGGACAAGCGTCGCGCAGAAAGAAAGCTGATGCGCATAAGTGAATTTTCACTTTTTATGGCGGCTCTTCTGGGCGGTTCCCTGGGAGAGATGATAGGCGCCAGGGTCTTTCACCATAAAACCCGCCATCCAAAGTTTATGATCGGGCTCCCGTTAATCTTTATCGTGGAGCTCATTGGCGCCTTATGGTTTATTTTCCTGTCTAACTATTCCTTTATTTTGATGTAATTATATCAGGATCCAAAGTGAAAACATTTAAGCTTACAGATGTGAGAAAATTTATGAATCTCTTTTTAAACGGGACGGTTTTCGACGATTTTCAAATGGTGGAGGCAGTCATAAAGAAATACACCACCGTCAGCATCGACGGCCATGCCAATGAAGAGTTTTATAAAAATGACGAAACACATACCCCTTCCTCAGAGGAGTACGCCTCATGGCGGGAGCTTCGTCCCCTTTGTATGGATCTTATCAAGGGACGAAACACTCCTTTATACATGAAATTTATTCTGCAAAAAGATCCCTCTTCGCTTTCGGAGGCATCGCAAGCCGGATATGCGGCACAGGCCAAGGCCCTTATCTTAAATCTGACCTTTTCCGAGCAGAGCCTTAAGCTGACCACCGCCATAAACTTTACCGGCTTCTATCCCGACAGCCCCCTGCCTGAAAAGTGGGATGAGTTTGCAGAAGGATTGCTGAAGAGAAACGATCTAAAATTTGATGTTATCTAACAATCCGGCCATGGAATTCGTAAGAGGCTTGCTCTCGGGAAGCCTGTATTCATCGTCCTCCCTCTCCTCTGTCTGTTCTTCGAGTACCTTTTTGGAAAGTGAGATCTTTCCGTCTTCGATCTTTATAACCTTGACCTTGATCTCCTCACCCTCTTTTAATACCTCTCCGGGATGCTTAAGCCTTTTATTGGCGATCTGTGAAATATGCAGAAGGCCGCTGACTCCCTCCTTTAACTCCACGAAAGCACCGTAGGACTGAAGGCTCTCGACCTTGCCGTCGATGATGTCACCGACCTTGACGGAATTAAAGGCCTCCTCACGGGCTGCCCGCTCCTTCTCCTCCATAATGACCTTGGCTGAAAGCACGAGCTTTTTACGGTTCATATCCGCGGTGATAACTCTTACATCCATGGTCTTTCCGAGGTATTCGTCCAGATTTTCCACATACTTTGTTGAGATCTGGGATGCGGGAATGAAGGCCCTGAGCTCTTCAAGGTAGGCGATGAGTCCGCCGTTGACCATGCCGCCCACCTTGACGTTCACGGTCTCCTTATTGTCCTTCATCTCCTTAACGCGGTTCCAGGCCATTGTATTTACCGCCTGCTCCTCGTTCTCGACCTTCCCTGACATTACATCATGGTCTCCGAGCTTCTCCATGGACTTGTCAAGCTCCTCCTTCAGTTCATCCATCGACTGTACTTCCTGTTCCATTTCACCCTCCTTAAATTTTGTATATTTTATCCGGCTTTGGGTATGTCTCCTGCAGGGAGCGCAGGCGACCGCCGGAGATTCATTTATCTACTGCTGCCCTTGACGAGTGGCAGGTCAGATATATAACCTGAAAGCTTTCCGAAAGCTTTTCTATGGCCTGCATTGCCCTCTCGTAATTTGAATCGTCCAGATTGCTCAGCACATCATCCAGAATAACACAGGGCTTCTCCTTTTCATACAGCGAATCGAGCAGCGCGAAACGGGCGCAGAGATTTATCATATCCTGGGTCCCGGTACTCTGGTTCTGAATATTCCTGTAGGAGCCGCTCTTCATGACAGTAATGTTGAAATCGCTGTCGAGCGCCACCTGCTCTCCTCCCATGACCTCGGTTATATATTTCTCGAAATTTGACTTCATCTTTCCCATGTAGCTCACCGAAAGAGCCTCCTTGGCGGACTGGAGAAGCTCCATAGTCTTCAATATAAGACCGAGTCTTTCATTATCCGTCTCCTGATGGGCCTCCATGGTCTCGATGCTGTGCTTAAGCTCATCAGCCTCCATCAGCTCATGGCCTATCTCCTCGAGCCTAAGCTGTATCCTGGCCTCGCTGGCAACGGCGTCGGCAAAGGTTTTCCTCGCGTTGGAAGAGGTCTCCGTCGTAACCTTGACCGCACCTCTGTAGCGCCCCGACATCATGATCTTAAATAGTATAAATATAAGTCCCGTAAAGATACAGGCCGCGGCGATTATCCCCCATATAAGGGAAGTCCTTCCGGCCTGTGCGGTCTCCCCGTTGATGGAAAGGGACATAAACACCGAACCCACTCCCGCAAGCATAAGGACCACCCCTGCCACAAGAGGTATATTGTGACCGAGCCTTTTCCGGTTCTCCTCGTGCAGCTCCTTTAAAGTGACGTCCGATTTCTCCATTGTCTCCGTGGCTTCCTTCTTGACCTCCTGGATATTTTCCAGCTCCGTCTCGAGGTTATGCTTCTCGGTCAGCATATTCTGCTTCTCCCTGAGCTTTATCCTGTCCTCGTCTATACGGCTGCGGTCAATATCGATCTTGCCCCTGCCCCCGGTCTTTTTCAGGTCTTTCCTCGCATTATCCAGGGCGGTCATGGCACGGTCGAAATTGCTCATATCGTTTCTGTCTTCGATAAGGCCCATGAGACGGGAATTGATGCTGTCGTTGGAAATGACGTCCATATCGTTATGGGGAATATATATGCTTCTTTCAAAGCCTTCGGCGTCGATGCCGAAGATACTCTCCCCTATCTGACTGCCGAATTCATTCGTAAATTTCATGGTCTGCAGGTCTATGACCGTGCAGGTGTCCGCGCTCTTATTCTCCCCGAAATACCGCTCAAGATGGTATTCCTTCCCCCTGTACTCAAAGGTTATGGAGCCGCCGAATTTGCCTCCCTGCCAGGGGAAATAATTTTTACGGTAGTCGGTCTTATCGTACTTGTCGCTCCTCTTTTTCTGCGCCATCCCGTAAAACATGACTCTTATAAAGGCGGCAAAGGTGCTCTTCCCCCAGCCGTTTTCCGCGTTCATGATGTTAAAACCGTCATTCAGGGAAAATTTAACATTATGATGTTTTCCGAAATTTACGATATTACAAGCAAGTATCCTCATTCCGCAAAACCTCTC
>CAMNBW010000150.1 GCA_946533525.1 uncultured Lachnospiraceae bacterium | reverse complement strand
GGCGGCTTTTGTCACCCTGGGGGCGGGAACCCGGCCTCTGAGAGCCTCGTACGCCGCCGCTGTTATTTGAATTGCCGCCAAAATTCCTGCCGTTCCCCTGGCTAAATCCCCCAGACCGTCCAGCGCCTCCTTCAGACGACTGGTAAGGGCGTCCCTGGGTATTTCTGTTCGTGCCATTTGTCATACCTCCCTTGGATGCAGTGCTCCTGGTCGTGGATGTATTTCTAACAAGGCCGTCGGTGAAGATATTCCCGATAACCTTTCTCTCTTCGCGCTTTACAGGTGCAGGACTCTCAGTTACCGGCGGCGCCTGCGGTGCACTCGGCTTTGCAATATTTGTATTTTCCTCCGGAACAGTCTTTACCTCCTCCTGAACAGGAGCCTTCACAGGCTCGGGCTTAACCTCGGGCACGGGCTCGGGCTTCTTAGGCTTAAAGGAATCCGGGCTCGTCACTTCAACGTGCTTAAATACCTTCCTGACCTTGGGCTGCTCCTCTATCTTTCCGCCGCTTATATGTACGATCTGTCTTCCGCCGTTTTGCGGTCTTCCGTTCTTTGAAAACTGATTTGAGGAAACTATGATATTCGGACGCTTTTTCTTAAGTACGGGCTTTTTGGCCTGCTCAGGCTGCTGTACGGCCTTCGCTTCCTGATTCTTTGCAGAATTCGCAGGTGCCTCAGCTTTGGCAGAGGCAGTCGTGGCTTCATTCTTTTCTGCCGCTGCCGGAGCCGGAGCCGGCGACGCAGAAGAGGGAGCCTCACCCTTATTCTCTGTCTTCCCGCCTCCTCCGGAAGAACCTCCGGGGGCAAATCTGTCCCTGACTAATTTTATCTCTCCGTCCTCAATGGACTGCATATGATTGCTCACATCCACTCCCTTTGAATTGAGGAAAGCTATGATGTCTTTATTAGTAACCTCGACACCCTCCTCCTTCAATTCCTTAGTCAGCTTCATGATCTGAATTTTCGCCATACTCTGCACTTCCTCCGAATAAAGTCTCCAATTTTCCAGCAAATCCGCGGTCCTCAACGGCTGCGCAGGCTCTTTCCTGCTTCCCCATTGCGTGGCCTAATGTATTTTTAGTACCGTAGATAAATACCGGTACGTTATAAAACTTACATTTATCCTTAAATTTTTTCTTAGTATTGTCAGAGGCATCCTCTGCGATCACAACCAGCCTGGCCTTGTGTCTTTTGATGGAATCCTCCGTGGAAAATTCCCCGCTGACGACCTTTCCTGCCTTAACCGCAAGCCCTAAAAGCGACATGGCCCTATCGGGTTTCATCTGCAAACTCCTTAAGCATATCGATGTATATGTCTTCACCGACCCTGCATTTTAATGATCTTTCCAGGCCCCTGGTCTTTTTTGCGCCCTCGATGCATTTCCTGTCCTTACAGATATAGGCTCCTCTCCCCTGGACCTTTCCCTTTCTGTCCAAAACGGTCTCCTCAGATACCCTGGCCGTTCTTATAAGGTCAGTAACACTTCTCACCTTCCTGCAAAAGACACAGCGCCTTTCGACCTTAATTTTACCCATAAATTATTATTCTTCCTGAGGCTCCTTAGGCTCCTCCTCAGCTTCATACTGAGGCGCATCACCTTCCGCAGCCTCTTCATCAACGGCCTCGGCAGGAGCTTCCTCCTCATAGCTGCCGCCCGAAATATTCAATTCCTCTTCTGCGATCTCCCCGCCGATATATTCGCCGTTTTCATCGTAGTAGCTCTCGCCCTCGATAAATTCGCCGTTCTCGTCATACTCGCCCTCATACTCCTCGTCTTCGTCCTCGAGGTAGTCCTCCATTCTGAAGCCCGGCGTATCCTTGGCCTGGGTCTCGTCCTTAATATCGATCTTAAAGCCTGTCAGACGGGCTGCCAGACGGGCGTTTTGTCCCTTCTGTCCGATGGCGAGGGAAAGCTGGTCATTGGGTACGACCACCTTGGCCGTCTTCTCGTCTCCGTCCACGATAACCAGCACCACCTTTGCGGGTGAAAGGGCATTTTCTATAAAGATAGCGGGGTTTTCATCCCAGTTTACTATATCTATCTTCTCGCCTCTAAGCTCGTTTACAACTGCGTTTACACGGCTTCCGTTCATACCTACGCAGGCGCCCACCGCATCCACGTCGGGGTTATTGGAATATACCGCAATCTTGGTTCTCGAACCGGCTTCACGGGCGATATTCTTTATCTCCACGGTTCCGTCCGCCACCTCGGCCACCTCGTTTTCAAAAAGCCTTCTTACGAGCTCGGGATGGGTACGGCTTACGATTATCTTCGGTCCCCGGGGCGTATTCTTTACGTCCAGGATAAATACCTTGATCCTGTCCAAGGGGCGGAGCCTTTCTCCGTCAACCTGCTCGTTCTCGGATAAGATTCCGTCTGCCTTTCCAAGGTTTATGCTTATATTGCCGTTGCTGATCCTCTGTACTATACCGGTTACAACATCGTGATCCTTGCCGCTGTAACGGTTATAGATGGCTGCCCGTTCCTCTTCCTTTATCTTCTGTACGATTACGTTTTTAGCGCTCTGGGTTGCTATACGGCCGAATTCATCCGAACGGAGATTAAACTTGACCACACCCCCGATCTCGGCATGAGGGTCTATGGCTCTGGCCTCCTCAAGGCTTATTTCAGCCATATCGTCCTCAATCTCATGATCTACCACGATCTTTTCGGCGTACAGATTGTAGGCGCCCGTCTCACGATTGAGCTCTACATGCACATTGTCGGCCTTTCCGAAGCTGTTTTTGCATGCCGTGATAAGAGAATTCTCTATCGCATCGAAAAGCACATCCCTGCTGATGTCCTTTTCCTTCTCCAGCATAGCGATGGCTTCCATCATTTCCAGCGTGGAACCGCCGCTCATATCACGGTCATCTACCTTCTTTTTCCTTGTGGCCATTTCAAACCTTCCTCCTGTATTGTATTAACGAAATTCAAGCTCATTCTCCGTCATTTTGTTCGCTGTCTTCATTTGCCTCGTCCATAAAGCCCGGGGACGAGATCTCCATGGTGTAGCTTTCTTCGATGAAATCCTCTTTGTCAAGGAGCTTACTGACTACCCTGCTGACTGCAACGCAGTCGTCTATGGTGATGCCGCCTTCCTTATCTATATAAGCCCTTAAAAACCAGTTCCCGCTTTCGCAGACATATTCGGTCTTTATAAGCTCAAAGCCCTGTTTGTCCGTTACAGGCTTTACCAGCGCCGCAAAGCGCTCCTCGACTGCTTCTTTTCCCATGAGTATTACCTTTTCCTCTTCCGCAAAAACGGTGGGCTTTTTCAGCCCACCGTCTCTTTACTACATTCGAACTATACTAGTTTTCCCTTAAATAGTCAAGGGTTTTAGCGAATTTTTGTTGCAAATTTGTTACAAATACGGTTACTGTTAAGCGCCGGATCCCTGCCCTTTATTCGAAGATGCCTCCGGAAAGCTTATCAAAGCCCGCAAGTAGCTCTTTTACCTTCGCCGCTATGGGCTCCAGGCCGCCCTCCCTGCTGCTTTCAATATTTAAGGGCATTACGGGGTCATGGAGCGAAAGCCTTAAAAGCGCCCAGCCACCGTCGAATTTAAGCCTCACTCCCTCATAGGAGGGCTCGGCTATGGCGATGCCCTGCTCCCTTGCCCTTTCACTGAATTTTTCAAGGACCTCGCTTCCGTACTCCTTAAAGCCGTCCTCGAGCATTATCTTTATCCTGAATTCCTTAGCCTCCGCGGGGCTCTTCAGTTTTTCGATAAGCGAGCGTAATTCCGACCCGTTCTTCTTTGCCTTTGCCGCGGCTATGACCAGCTTTACCGCAAGATAGGCCCCGTCGTCCAGATAATAGTTCTCCGAAAGAGCCCCGTGTCCGCTGGTCTCTATCGCAAGGGGCGACACCTCTCCCTCCTTATTTAAACGGATACATTCGTTGATGACATTTTTATAGCCCCTCTTAAAGCGGTGATGCTTTAACTTAAGCTCCTTAGTCAGAAATTCGGTCAGCTCGTCGCTGGTTACCGAATCGGTGATTATCGTGCTGCCCGGGTAGTCGGGAGCCAGAACGGCCGCCATCATCGCAATAAGGGCGTTCCTGTTGACCTCTTCCCCGTCCGGCAGTACCGCGCTCATGCGGTCTACGTCTGTATCAAAGATGAGCCCCAAATCTGCCCCGGAAGAAAGCACCGCCTTCTGTATGGCCTCCATTGCCTCCTTGTTTTCCGGGTTCGGAATGTGGTTCGGGAACATCCCGTCGGGCTCGAGAAACTGGCTGCCCTCTGTATCGGCTCCAAGGGGCGCCAAAACCCCCTTTGCAAAGAAGCCTCCCGCTCCGTTTCCGGCATCCACGATGATATGCATTCCCTCAAGCGGCCTGTCCCCGTCATTTAAGGCTGTCCTTATCTTATCCCTTAAATGCGCGCTGTATCTTTCAATAAGGTTGAATTTCCCGGCTTTTAAAGCATCTCCCTTTTGTACGCCGCTGTCCGCTGCCATTTCGAGGATCGCGGTAATATCGGCCTTCTCCGCCCCTCCGTCCTTTGTAAAGAATTTAAGACCGTTTCTGTTAAAGGGCAGGTGGCTTGCGGTTATCATGACAGCCCCGTCCATATCCGTGTCCTCAAAGACCGTGGACATGAACATTGCCGGTGTCGAAGAAAGTCCGCTGTCTACAGCCTGCACTCCCCCCGCCGTAAAGGCCTCGAGCACTGCAGTCTTTATCTTATCTGCAGTTATCCTCGAATCGTGACCCACCATGATCTTCAGCTTATCGGCGTCCTTCCCCGTCTTCT
>CAMNBW010000149.1 GCA_946533525.1 uncultured Lachnospiraceae bacterium | reverse complement strand
GCTGTAAAGGAAAAGTTCAACAAATGGGCTGAAGAAGCAAATACAGCAAACCAGGCCAATGCAGCAAATTCAGCAAATACCGCAAATATCGCTATACAGGCTGACGCCTGATAAACCGGGTATCGGTATTTCCTGACAGAAAAGTTATTGGTAAACAAAGACCTGCCGGAAACAGCTCCGGCAGGCCTTTTTATGCGATCTATCAATAAATATAAGCTTCTGTTATTTAAGCGCTTCGATAGCGGCTCTCTCAACCTTAAGACCTTCAGCATAAACCTTTAAGAACTCATCAAAGCCCTTTACATCCTCGTCTACGGGATCCATGCTCTCCGCCTTAAATCCTGCAAATACCTTATTTTCAAGATAATCCTCGAGCTTTTCTCCCTCCTCCTTATTCAGCATATAGCTGGCAAGAAGAGCTTCTCCCCAAGGTCCGCCCTCTCCGGCAGTCTCCATAACGGAAACAGGAGTTCCCATAGCCGCAGCCATGATCCTCTGACCCGAGCCCTTTGCATTGAACCAGCCGCCGTGGCCTAAGAGCTTGTCCACCTTTACGCCCTCATCTCTTATAAGGATATTCATGCCGGTCTTTAACGCTCCGAGAGCGGTAAATAATGTTGTACGCATGAAATTCGCAAGGGAGAAGTCCGCATCGGGCTTTCTCATAAACAGGGGACGGCCCTCTTCAAAATTAGTTATATGCTCACCCGAGAAATAGTTGTATGCCATAAGTCCTCCGCAATCACTCTGTCCCTTAAGGGCTTCGGCATATAACCTGTGATAGAGCTCCTGGGTATCTATGCTTCCTCCTGCAAGGCCGATCACCTCAAGGAAGAGATTTACCCATGCATTAAGATCCGAAGTACAGTTGTTGCAGTGAACCATAGCCACGGCATCTCCTGCAGGGGTAGCAACTATATCCAGCTCCTCATAGGGCTTGGAAAGCGCGTGCTCCAAAACTACCATAGCAAATACGCTGGTTCCTGCGGAAACGTTACCGGTTCTCTGCTTAACGGAATTGGTTGCCGTCATACCTGTTTCAGCGTCTCCCTCGGGAGGACAGAAAGGAATGCCCGCCTCCAGCTCTCCGCTCTCATCCAGAAGCTTAACTCCCTCTGCGGTAAGCTTTCCTGCTTCCTCTCCGGCAACAAGAATCTTAGGCAATATATCTCTTATCTTCCAAGGGAAGCCCTTATCTGCAATAAGGTTGTCGAATTTATCCAGCATTCCCTCGTCATAATCCTTCTTATCGCTGTCTATAGGGAACATTCCGGAGCCTTCCCCTATACCTATTACCTTTTCCCCGGTCAGCTTCCAGTGAATATACCCTTCAAGAGTAGTCTGGAACACAATATCCTTTACATGGGGCTCTTCCTTGAGAATAGCCTGATATAAGTGCGCTATACTCCACCTCTGGGGAATATGGAAATTAAACAGTTCAGTGAGCTTCCTGGAAGCTTCAAGGGTCATTGTATTTCTCCATGTCCTGAAGGGAACAAGGAGCTTGCCGTCCTTATCGAATACCATATAGCCGTGCATCATGGCCGATATTCCTATAGCACCTATCTTCTTTAAGGTGATACCGTATTTTGTCTTAACATCCGCCGCAAGCTGTGAATAGCAATCTCTCAAACCTGTCCAAATATCGTCCTCTGAATATGTCCAGATATTGTTTTCCAGCTTGTTCTCCCATTTGTGGGAACCGTTCGCAACCGGTACAAAATCCTCGGTGATCAATACGGCCTTGATCCTCGTTGAGCCGAATTCGATACCCATTGTTGTCTTACCGTTTTCAATAGCTTCCTTGATGTCAATGCTTCCCATATCCCGCTCCTTTTCACGTAAATAATGATATTTTGGGCCCGCCGGCCTGCATAAAAGACCATCGGTCCGCCGGCAGCTACCCCCTCAAGTCTGATTATATTTCAAAAAGTCCTATTTAAAAAGCCATAATCTTTATAAAAAAGGTAATTCTTTTACAACGCATTGACAATCAAGTGCCAGACTACGCCCTGCCAGCCCTCAGCATGGGGAGTTATACGTTCATCAGCGACCACCGGGATCAGCACACAGGCATCCGATACCTCTTTGGAATAGCCCCCGGTCCTCGAAACTATGGAAAGCACCCTTGCCCCTCTTTCCTTAGCAAGCTTTAGTGCCTTTACTATATTCTGGGAAGTTGTCTCGCTTCCTCCGCCCACCGAAAAAACCATTACCGCATCCTTTTCTGAGATATGGGAGATCTTAAGCCACTCTGTAAAGGTGGTGTCCCAGCCCTCGTCATTTGTTCTTGCGGTCAGCTCCGAAACATTGTCCGTCGGAGCGTACGTCTCTATTCCGCCTATCTTCCTGAAGTCGTTGACCGCATGGCTGGCATTGGCCGCACTGCCGCCCACTCCAAGGATAAAGAGCCTCCCCTCCTTCGCTTTAATATCCCGCAGGATTTCAACCGCCTTAGCTATTTCCTCCTGAGAAACAGACTCAGCGATCTTTATGGTTTCCTTCAGATAATTGTCTACATAGGCTTTCGTGTCCATGGTAACCTCCTTAAAAATTGACTGTTCTTAACTGTTCAAAGCCTTATGGGTGCCAAACAGCTACACCTCTTCTTCTATATAATTTCCGGTCAAGTCTGTGAGCTCCCTGGCAAATTGTGCCAGGCTTTTGCAGATCAGGTCGGGCTTGTTGTATTTAAGCCGCGCGCATACGTCGCACTTAAGGTCGCCTATAAATACCGTTTTAAGCCCGGCTTCCCGGCCTGCGAGTATGTCCGTATAGGAATCACCGACCATATAGCTGTGGACAAGATCTATATTATATGCCGCAAGGCCCTTTTTAATAAGTCCTGGCTTGGGCTTTCTGCAGTCACATTCCCTGATCAGGAATTTCTCACCGCGAGGATGCCCCTGCTGATGATGGGGGCACATATACACATCGTTTATTATAATTCCCATCTCGGCCAGCTCTCCCACAAAGGCCGTATTTATATCGTACAGATTCTCAAGCGTCGTCTTTCCCTTGGCCGCGGCGGGCTGGTTCGTAGTGACAAAGATGTAATAACCCTTTCTGCTGATTATATCCATCGCCTCTTCGGCAAAGGGCAGGAACTTGAATTCGGATATGCTCATGGGCGAATCCAAAAGCTCTGTTTCCTCATTAAACACTATCTCGTTTATCACTCCGTCCCTGTCTAAAAAGACCGCGGGATGCGCCTCATAAAAACGATGCCGGATATAACCCCTGAATTCTTCAAGGGATTCCGGCCTTCCTATCTCATAAAACCGGTTATTGACTATATGGACGGCACAATTCCCCTTGAGCGATTGTTCATGCTGGATCCTGGCTATATCAAAGGCTTCTCCTTCGGGAATGTCCTCGAACAGCTTCTTTTGATATATGCTTATCCCGTAATCGATATAATCCATTTCCGGGGTGATATTTTCTTTATCATACAGCACCAGTTTTCCGTCTTTTACGATGCAGTTGCTCTTATCGAAGCGCCCTGCATTTTTCATTACGGTCATGAGGCAGGTAGCCCCATTCCTCTTCGCCCTTTCGTAGCGATAAAGGGTTTCAGAGTAATCAATATCCATGAAAGAATCCCCGTAGATAAGCATAAACTCATCTTCCAGGACATCATAGGCCCTTCTGACCGCCCCTCCGGTCCCTAAGAGCTTCTCGCCGTCCCGGCAATAGCTGATGCTGACCCCTGCATTTGAGCCGTCGCCGTAATATTCTTCTATCTCATCACTCTCGTATCCCGTAAGGAAAAGCAGCTTATTAAAGCCTGCCCGCTTCAGCAGGAAAAGTTCATAATCGAAGAAGGGAAGCCCCTCCACCTCCATCATGGACTTGGGATGTGCTTTTGTAAGATCTCCGAGCCTCGTTCCAAGGCCTCCCATCAGGACTACCAACTGCATATGATCTTTAATCCTCCAAAAGCCACTGGTTATTTTGAATGAAACGAACCGTGCGCCTTATTGCCTGTTCTATGGTAAGCTCCGGAGTCCATCCGAGGGAGCGGATCTTTTTTGTATCCAGATATATAAAGGGATTGTCCCCGATCCAGCCCTTATTGCCTCCCTCATAGGTAAATTCCGGTTTAAGACCCAGCTCAGAAGCTATCCATGTGGCGGAATCCGTAACTTCACAGTATTCATCCGTGCCCAGGTTAAAGATATTTACTTTGTCATGGCATTTTTCCAGAACTGTTAGAATTGCATTTATGCAGTCGCCGACATAAAGATATGACTTCTTTTGGTGTCCGTCTCCAAGTATATGCAGCGAATCGGGATTTACCCGCAGAGATTTGCAAAAATCATAAACGTGGCCGTGAGGATACCTCTCTCCCAATATCGATACAAATCTGAAAATATAGCCTGTAAAACCATAGCCTTCGGCGTAGGCCTCTATAAGGCCCTCGCAGGCCAGCTTTGACGCCCCATAGAGAGATGTCTGCACAGGGAAGGCAGCGTCCTCGGGAGTAGGTATTACCTCCGCCTCTCCATAAACCGAACCTGTGGAAGAAAACGCAATCTTTTTAACCCCTGCCTTCCTCATCGCCTCCAGCACATGGAAGGTGTTGTTGGTATTCTGCTCCAGATCCTTCATCGGATGCTCAAGTCCGCGGCGGACATCGGCGTTGGCCGCAAAATGAAAAACAATATCACAGCCCTTCATATTCTCCGCCATCTTATCCTCATCCGAACAATCGCCCTCGATCAGGGTAAAATTTTCATTTTTTAAGGCATTCTCCAGAAACTCCCTGTGGCCGGTGATAAAAGCGTCATA
>CAMNBW010000148.1 GCA_946533525.1 uncultured Lachnospiraceae bacterium | reverse complement strand
CCTCAGCCTGAGCCGTGCCGGTGCCGGTGTCCGAATCCTGAGCCGGAGTATCCGAAGAAGCGTCGCTGCTGCTTACGGCCTCTCCGGTATTCTCTGAAGCGGTCGTTACGGTGTTATTGGAAATGCTGTCAGCCCTTACCGGAGTAACTCCCGTGAAGGTAAGGACAATCGCCAGTACAAGTGCCAGTCTTTTCTTATATATCTCCCATTTGTGTTTCATTAAGTTACCTCTAATATTTATTGCGTTGAAAATATGTGTACAGCCTTGTTTTACAAAGGCCTTACCCCCTGCATCCTTCTTCCCGCTTCTTTAATGTATCTTTCTCTTCCGGTAAGCCTTACAAGGGGTTTCAGGAAGGTTTCATCAAAACGCAGAGACATACCCTTCGCGCATTTCTCATCGGATTGCACCTTGTCCGCGAGGGATTTCAGATGCTTCAGGACATTACGGGATTTTTTTTCATCCAGGATCAAGGCCACCAGATTTATATAATTGTCCATTACATTCATAAGAAGGATGCTTTCCGGCTTTTCTCCGGAAAAGATCGCCGTACTCCATTCCGGGTCATAAAAGCCGCGGGCAGGAATGTCTACTTGTATAAGCTGCCTTGACAGCTCCATTTTTTCGGACTCATTAAGCTCCGATATATACTTTACTCTGGAAGGATCGCAGTTCATAATATATTTTTTTACCATCGGTCCCCTGAAAAACTCACCGAAGGGTATACTGTAAATCCTCATTCCCTCTATAACTTCAAAGCCTGAATGCGTGAAAAATCCGGCCGCTGCCGGGTTTGGAGGAAAATATACGGTGATCGCTATGTAATCACTGTCCCTCGTAAGCGATACGAGTGTATTTATAAGCCCTGTCCCATAGCCCTTCCGTCTTTGCCCGGGCACCACATATAACGACATGAGATATATGATCTGAAAATCTACTCTTGCACAAAGCGCTGCTGCTGCCCTGCCTTCATCATCAACTGCCCCAATGCATAAATACCCCTGCGAATCTGTCACAAATTCCGGCAAAAGCGGAATAAAGCTTTCCGCATTTTTCTTTGTGATCTTGGTTATGATCATTCACTTGCCCCTTCAGGCTCAGGACCATCGTCTGTCTTTCCGAGGACTGCCTCCATCATTTCCTCGGGAGTCACATCTCCTCCTATGACCAGAACGAGATAGCCCATGTAAGTGTCGGCTGTCGTTATCGCGGCATTGGCTGCGGTAAGCATCGAGCGCAGCTGGTCTTTTTCCTTCATATCGGCCATCACGGGGATCGTGTATTTATATATAAGGTTTTTCCCCTCAGCTCCCGTAGTAAATGCACCGCAGGGCAGAAAGGCATTTATTCTTGAAACAGCCGCTTCAAGGTCTGACATCGCATTTTCATCATACTCGTCGGCTATGGTTATGACAGATGAGAAATATAAGACCTCTTCATCTTCGTACGGGTAGAAGAAAAATTCTCCGAGCACATCTATAAGCTCAAGGCCCAGCTCGGTTATGGCGCATCTTACAACATCCGCCTCAATGCCGAGTTCCTCCGCAGTAAACACGGAAGCATCCCGTATATCCTCGGCCTCCCCTATTTCCTTTGTAAAAGCGGTTAATAATTTTTTTCTGATCTCACTCATTAATATATCCTTTCCGTATAAAACAAATGATCACTATAAGAATAGCAGGGTCAAAAGGTACCTTATCACTTCATAAGCTCCTGAACCATGGAAGCGACCGTCGGTTTTCCGGTCTCGCCTCTTGCCTGAGGTCTTTTCACCTTAAGCCCCAGGGAATTTATGGCGTTCTCATACATTCTTGCTTCCTCCTCATTTTCAGGTCTCTCCACAAATACCTTTTTATAAAGTACGGTTGCTATACCTGTGCATATATGCTTAAAGCATATCTTGACAGAGCCGAAGCCGAGCTGTCCCATGGCTTCATCCCTTGCCATTTTTCTCAGATCACCCTCTCCCAGATCGCCATACCCGTGTTTGGTTTTAAGGTCTTTCACCATATCGTCAACTCTTAAGTATTCATCCACAGCCCTTTCGCGGTTCCTGTGTTTCCACTTCCTGTCCACAACGAGTTTATAGATATTTTCCGCCACGCTTGCGGTAACTCCAAGCCATAACCCGAGGGGGGCGAGGATCCCGGTTGCCGTCATAAAACCGCTGGCCGCAGTGGCTATTCCGGTTATCATTCCGACAGCGGCACTTGTTCCCTTTCTGTAGTTGTCTCTGTTTTTATGGTTCAAAAAGACCTGCAGCTTTTCCTCGTCCGCATTTAAGACGGGACCCTCTCTCCCGTCAGCGTTATTTTGGGCAAGTCTTTGCTGTTTTATACGCTCAAGCTCGTCCTTTGCCTTTGTAACATCACGCCCGGAGCTTATGGTCCGTCCGAGCTGTATCCCGCCGGATATGGTCTTGATGGTTCCGGTTATGATATTAACAATCCCTACCGTCTTAAGGGTGGTATCCAGAGCCTGCTGACCTGCAACCCCTGTTAATTTCAGTATCTTTACGGTACTGTCTCCACCCTTGGCAAGACCTGAACCGAGACTGCCCACATGTGACAGACCCTGTCCGAACTTATCAGCAAAGGACATAGTTCCGCTTCCGGCCACTTTAAAAAGTCCGTACACGGAGCTTATTACCGTAAGCAGTGAAGCTACTGCATTAATGGCGCCTGAGGGATAGCCGTAAGGAGCTGAGGTCCTGAAGTCCTTTACGGCAGACACATAATAATCAAGAGGCTTCCCTACCCACGTCTCAGCATTTGTCACATATGCCAGATTCTTGTTGGCACTGGTGACAGTATCTAAAAATCCTCCGTTGGCTCCGTTATCTTCCTTAAAGGTACCTTCCTGCCCCTTCTCCGGCACCTGAAGCGCCTGTTCCCGTAATATTTCTTCACGGTGATCTGTTATCAGCACCTCAAGTCTCGCAGCCAATTCAGTGATCTTGTTATATTCCGTAAAAAGCTTTTCCCTTAGCTTTCTGTCCTGTGCCATATCCGGGGGCATATCGTAATTCATTCCTGCGGTGCGGTATAAAAGCTGCAGCACCGATGCCCTGTAGGTTATCGACTCAATGATCTTTCGCCCTTCCTCAACGTGTCGGGGCTGTCCGTTATTATTTTGTATCTCCCTGAGGCTACTGTCACTTTCCTGTATTTTGTCGGAAAGCTTGGCAAAATCCGATATATCCGCACCATAAGACTTTGTCGCCTGTGTCGCATCCGAAAACAGACGCCAGTTCAGCCTGCTGCTGACCTTATATGACAGTCTTGCCTTTATCACCTCAAGGTTTGGAGTGTAATCAAAAAGCGCCGATATCATATCAGAACCCATTGCCTGTTCGGTCTTCTTATTCTCAATCAGATAAAATATCATCATCTGCTGCTCCGGCTTTACCTGCAGAAAATGATATGCAAATGCATCTTCCTTATCGCGTATCGCCCTTCTTAAGATAAAGCCCTGCACCCGCCGCAGAGTCTCTTTCTGCTTGTCGCTCAGTGAAAGACCTCTCTCTATTGTTGCAGATTTTTCAAGCTTCTTTTCATATTGGGGCATATGATCGGAAACATATTTTTCCGTGGTTTCCTCTTCGGCATTTTCTGCGGCATTTTCCCGCTGATAGTCGCGGTATGCATTCAGAAGCTTCGTGATATCCTTGCTTCTGGCTGAATTTTCAAAGCTGTTTAAATCAGTACTGTAGACATCAAAAAACTGCTTCACCCTTAAGCGCTTCTCTGCCGGTTTCAGAAAATTCCCTTTTTTATTTAATGTTTCTGTAAGCTCCTTATAGCTTGCGGCGATCTTTTTCAGCTCATTTGCCGGCTTCCTTTTATCCTCCAGAGGAGTGTTTAATTCCTTAAGCTCTGCGTAGTAGCGGTCCTGCCTTTCTTTAATGCTTTTCTCGTCCTTTATATCCAGTTGTTTTAAGCGTATCAGATCCTGATAATATAAGATCAGATCATTGTTTCTTTCCTCGGCATTATAAAGCTCATACAGCTTTTGTCTGAGCTGGCCGTAGTTAAGCTTGAGCATCTCCCCCCTGGGGAGCAGTGCATAATACTTGTTAGACATAAAGCTTTCGACCGTCTGATAGTACGTCCGGATATCCTTAAGCGTCATAAGCTTTGCCTGGTGCTTCAGAATCAGATCTCTCTGCCTGTCGCTTAACCCGGCTCTGTTATTTGCCTGATCGATACGGTGCTCTATTATGGGAATATACTGCAGATCCGTTTTTATCCTGGAATAATGCTTTAACAGCGTCTCTTCAGGGGAATCCCCGTCCTTTTCAAAGAGGTATCCCTTTACATTGGCAGAAGCCTCAAAGCGGTCTATGTACTCATTGGCTTCCTGTCCATCCACTTGAAATTGCCTCTGTTTCAGATCGTTTAATGATCTCTGCCACGCCAGCTTTTTGCGGGCATTACTGACCCTGTGGGAATGCCTTACGGAATTGGCCGAGAGATTTAAACCCACCTCATGGTTGGCATTCAGCACCTGAGTAGCCAAAGGCTGCCCGGCATTTGCCATTGTAAGCTGTGCGGCATTTTGCATTATCCTCATCTGGGGCAGGTAATCACGCTGCTGTCCGCTGAAGTCCACACGGTTATCCCTGAGGGCATTTTCGCCTATGTTTATATTTTGAGAGATTGACGCCCTGTTGAGCAGCTGCGGTCCCCCGGCTATTTCCCGTCGCTCCCGGTTTAGATTGATGTCGATGGGCGCATTCGGATCATCATTTACATTTCGGTTGACGTTTATATTACGATTCTGATGTTGAACCTGATTTTCCTGTGCCTGTACATTTTCTCCAACTTCCGGCATATTATA
>CAMNBW010000147.1 GCA_946533525.1 uncultured Lachnospiraceae bacterium | reverse complement strand
AATTGTTACGTTTGATAAACATATTAAGGAGGAACACTAATGGAAGAAAAATTCAAGGAGATCATTTCAAGATACTGCACCGTAAAAGCGGAAGAGATCACGAATGATATGACGTTTCGGGACGACCTGGGCTTAAGCTCCTTCGATCTTATGACCTTCCTCGGGGATCTTGAGGATGAGTTTGACGTGGAGTTCGATCTGGGCGCCGATGAACACAAGCTCAGCGGTATACGCACCGTCGGAGACGCGATAGAATTTTTGAGGGAGAATAATATATGAGCAAAACTATTTTCAGTCTTTGGGAGACCAGCGAAAAGAGCTTCGGAGAGCTGGCTGCCGTCCGTTGGCTTAAGGGAAAAGAAGTCAATGAATACACCTATAAGGAGTTCGGCGAAAGGCTTTCCGCCGTACGTAAGGGGCTCTATGAGCAGGGCTTTTCGGAAACCCGGCTCGCGCTTCTCGGAACCAGCTCCCCTGAATGGGTCCTGGCATACATGGGGATCATAACGGGCAAAAACACGGCGGTTCCGCTGGATGCCGCCCTGCCTCCCGCCGATCTTATAGACCTTATAATGCGCTCGGAATCCACCGGCGTTTTTCTGGATCCCAAATTTGCGGCCCTGGCGGAGCCCATCAGGGCCAAATGTCCCGGCGTTAAAACCATATGGATGCTGTCGGGGGATGAGGTCGAAGGCACAAAGCCTTTAGAAGAGCTGATCGAAGCGGGCCGTAACGCCAAGGAGGCCCCGGTCCCCGAAGAGGAAGACCTTTCGATGATAGTTTTTACCTCGGGAACCACCGGCAAGAGCAAGGGCGTCATGCTCACACAGAAAAACCTCTATACCAATGTGGAGGCCATACTTTACAAGGTAGATCCCGGGATCGCATTCTTAAGCGTGCTCCCGGTACACCATGCCTTCTGCCTCGTCATGGACTGGCTGCAGGGCTTTATGATGGGAGCGGTTATCTGCATCAATGATTCCCTGCTGCATATGGTAAGGAACATGAGCATCTTCCACCCGGACGTAATGCTGATGGTGCCGCTTATGATCGAGACCATATACAAAAGGATAAAGGCCGCCGGCTCTGACACGCCGCCGGAGGTCATCGCCGAAAAGGTTTTCGGCGGAAAGCTTAAGACAATTTTCACCGGAGGCGCCCATCTCGAGGAATTTTATATCGATGAATTTGAAAAATACGGGGTGCAGGTTCTCGAGGGCTACGGAATGTCCGAGTGCTCCCCCGTTATAAGCTCCAACAGGGTCCACGATTTCAAGAAAGGCTCTATCGGCAAGCCCCTTCCGGGAGTTGAGATCTCCTTTGAAAACGGCGAGATACTGGTGCGAAGCAGCAGTGTTATGAAGGGCTACTACCATATGGAGGAGGAGACGGCCCAGACCTTAAAGGACGGCTGGCTCCATACCGGCGACAAGGGCTATATCGACGAGGACGGCTTCCTTTTCATAAACGGAAGAGTTAAAAACCTCATCATCCTTTCAAACGGAGAAAACATCTCTCCCGAGGAAATAGAGGGGAAGCTGGCTTTAAATCCCCTTATTTCAGAGGTCATCGTCACCGGCGAAAACAATGCCCTGACCGCCAGGATTTACCCCGAGGAGGCCATTGCGCAGAATATGTCGGCGGAGGAAGTCCGCGGTGCGCTCCAGAAGATCCTTGACGATTATAATAAGGAGCAGCCTACCTACAGGCAGCTTGCAAGGCTTGTTATAAGGGAAAATCCTTTTATCAAAAATTCTGCGAGGAAGATACTGCGTACGGAGATCCTGCGGGACGAGCCGATAGCGCAGGGACATTAAAGACAAATGAACAGAACACAAGTGACATTGGATACAAACAGAGGCTACCGCATTTCCTGTCTGGACGGCGCAGTAGCGGGTCAGAAGGCCCTTATACTGTGTCTCCACGGCTTTGCCGGCAGCAAGAAAAGTCCCACCATCGAAAGGCTGCACAACGTAATGAGCGCTCTTAAGGTCGGCACCTTCACCTTCGACTGGCCGGGACACGGTGAAAGCGACGCCCCCTTTTCCGCCCTCACCGTGGAAAACTGCATGCAGGATATGGCGGAGGTCTGCGAATACCTTCGCGGGAAGTACAAGGTTCCGCTATGGTGCTTTGCCACCAGCCTCGGCGGTTTCCTTGCCATGAGCTACCACTTAAGGCACCCTGAGACCTTCGAGCAGATCCTGCTGCGTTCCCCCGCCCTTAAGATGGGAGAGGTCATGAAGGCCGCCATGAGCAAGGAGAGGTTTGAGCGGCTCATGCAGGGGGAGGAGCTGGATTTCGGGCATGACCGGCCCCTGCGGCTTACAAGGTCATATTTTGAGGACCTCCGGGAACACGATATATTCGATGAGGCTCCTTTATATCCCGAAAAAATACTGATCATACACGGAGATCAGGACCAGACCGTGCCGATCAGCTATTCACAGAGATATTCCGAACAAAACGGGATCCCGCTCCATATCTTAAAGGGCGCGGGGCATGAATACGATAATCCGGGAGATCAGGAATGGATAATGAGGGAAGCGGTAGAATTTTTTTCCGTAAGAAAAGCGGATGAATAAGGATTTTCACTACTACGCCACATACTGCGCCGCCATGATTGCCGGTTTTTCCCACGAAGAGAGCCTGACTATCTGCTCCGGCGCGCTTTTTGTGGATATGTGTACCAGAACCTATCTGGAAAAGATAGACGGTCCCGGGATGGCTGCAACGACGCAGCTCAACCTGGAGCTGGCCAACGCCCACACGGACATCTTCGGCCTTCAGGATATTACGAGGATCTGGTCCTCCTTCCATTTTCTGCCCCGGAACCTCTACGCAAAAAAGAAAAAGCGCTCCAGGCTTTATATGGACAGATACCGCCTTATCTGCGGGCCCAACGGAGACCTTGTGGTGGAGACGGTTAAGCTTGCCAAAAACAAGGGGTTGGAGGCCGCAGGCGTCGCCATGCACGTCCTTGCCGATACCTGGGCCCATCAGCATTTTGCGGGAACCCCTTCCCTGGTGATCAACAATACAGACGATCATTTTTTCGAGCTGATACAAAAAGACGGGAATGTCTACAGGAAGCCCATAGCTTTCCGGCACAATCCAATGGCCGCTGACGACCTGGATAACGACACATATACCAATACTGTCTTTCAGGCCAACGAACGCTCGGTAATGAATCTCGGCCACGGCAGGGCGGGGCACCTGCCTGATTACAGCTTCATCCGGTATAAGTACCTGCCGGCCTGGAATGACTACAAGGAAATGATAAAGGATAATCAGTCGGATTACCTGCACGCCTTTGCCCAGATGGTCTATGCCCTGGGGTATCTGCGCGGCAAATACGATGAATTTTTGAAAAATGTCTATGATTGGAACGGCATAGAGCCCTATGAAGAGACTATCCGTAAGCTGCTCTCCGTACGCAGGACGGACGACACCGAAGACTGGAAGGCTCTCGGAGAATATTTAAGCGGGTACGAGGTAAGGGACTTCGATCAGGAGGGCTTTCAGAGAGAATACCAGGAGGCACCCAAAGAAAAAAAGGAAGAAACCTTTTTCGGCAGATTTATCCTGGCGGCTCTCGCCCAGAAAAGCATGGTGACCAACAGGATATTCCAGTCGGGAAACCTCCTGGCGGGCTATTCGGTGGATTTCAGGGAAAAGGGTTTTAAGGGTATAAAGGACTTTCAGATGCTTATAGAAGCGGAGAAGAACAGACAGTGGGAAAAGCAAGACGAATAAGCAATATTCTCCTGGGATTGGCTATGATAGCTACCGGGATCATCATGGGGCAGCTAAAGGACGGATACAGGATTGCCATCTTTACCCTGGGTATCCTCCTGGTATTCAGAGGCCTCATAAAACTCTTTTATTATCTCACCATGGCCCGGTACATGGTGGGAGGTAAGCGTATCCTGTTTACCTCTGTTTTTATGCTGGATCTGGGGGGCTTTAGCCTGACCCTCACGGATATTCCACGTATGTTCGTTCTGCTCTACCTGCTGATCATCTATGCCAGCTCCGGGATAATTCATCTTTTAAGAAGCATCGAGGCCAAAAAGCTGCAGTCTCCTATATGGAGACGCCCCTTTGTGCTGGGGCTCGGGAATATCATCATCGCTGCGCTATGTGTCATATTGCGCAAAGACGATACTCTTATGGGCTGGATCTTTGCCGCGGGCATAATATATTCGGGGCTTTTGCGAGTAATAAATTCCCTTCGCAGAACCGCCATTGTTTATATACAATGATTAAAGATGCGAGTATGGGGCAGGATTGTGGAAGTGCGAAGCGGGGGGGTAAATATTCATGAACAGTAAGCTCAGGCAGAATTTACTGCGCTATCAAAATGAAATTTCCATTATAGGCTCGGCGGTTGTATTGTTCGCCCTATGGTCCTTCATTAAAATGCTGGCTGCCTATGTCCTGGATAAGGAGCATTTCAGGTATTTTATGGAGGGCAATACTAAAGCCGGCATAATTGATCTTTTTTTTACGGTGTTCTTTATGGCTTTATTCTTCGGGATCGACCTGTGTATGCGCGTATATGTGGGAAACTCTGCCAAGGCCGAAAGCAGGGGTAACCGGAAAAACGGTAAAAAGATCGGGAATCTTTATATAATACTGTCTATAATAATGGTATTCACAAATATATTCACTCTCATTTCCTTTATCATAAGTCAGAAGAGCGAATTCACAGGCTATATCGACATCGGCGTTACCATCATAGTGGAGCTGACCTCCACAATAACCCTTGTGGAGATGATACGCGCCGCCTTTAAGATCCGGCACCTGCGAAAGGAAATAATACGATTAAACGACAACCGGGACCGCATAAGCGAGGTAAAGCGCCTACAATGAAAAAAA
>CAMNBW010000146.1 GCA_946533525.1 uncultured Lachnospiraceae bacterium | reverse complement strand
GAGGCAGAGGAGGAGTAAGATGTTAGTCCCTACAGTCATAGAAACCACCAACAGAGGCGAGCGCGCCTATGATATATATTCGAGGCTTTTAAAGGAGAGGATCATTTTCCTCGGAGACGAGGTAAATGACCAGACAGCCGGACTTGTTGTAGCGCAGATGCTCTTCCTTGAGGCGGAGGATACGGAAAAGGATATACACTTTTACATAGACAGCCCCGGAGGCTCTGTTACGGCGGGAATGGCTATATATGATACAATGAATTATATCAAGTGCGACGTTTCCACTATCTGTATAGGAATGGCGGCTTCCATGGGTGCGTTTCTGCTTTCGGGAGGTACAAAGGGCAAGAGGCTTGCTCTTCCCAACGCCGAGATAATGATCCACCAGCCCTCAGGCGGTACTCAGGGTCAGGCTACAGAAATTCAGATAGCTGCCGAGCATATTTTAAAGACCAAGGAAAAGTTAAACAGAATTCTGGCGGAGAATACGGGGCAGCCCATTGATGTGATCGCCCGGGACACCGACAGAGACAACTGGATGAGCGCCGAAGAGGCAAAGGAGTACGGAATAGTGGATAAGGTTATCGTAAGCCGCAGCTCATCTGACGAGGAAAATAAGGACAAGGACTAAATCATGGCGAAGATTACCGATTCACGAATAAGATGTTCGTTTTGCGGAAAGGCTCAGGATCAGGTTCAGAAGCTGATAGCGGGGCCCAACGGCGCCTATATCTGCAATGAATGCATAGCCATATGCGCGGATATAATCGAGGAGGATGCGGAGGAGGAAGTAGCTCCTCCTTCCGAGGGTCTCAATATAAACCTTTTGAAGCCCCGGGAGATAAATGATTTCTTAAATGACTACATCATCGGTCAGGACGAGGCCAAAAAGGTGCTCTCTGTAGCGGTTTATAACCACTATAAGAGAATTACCACGGCAGATGAGAGCGATGTTGAGCTTCAAAAGAGCAATATCCTCATGCTGGGGCCTACCGGTTCGGGTAAGACGCTTTTGGCCCAGACGCTGGCAAAGATAATCAATGTTCCCTTTGCCATAGCGGATGCCACTTCCCTTACGGAAGCGGGCTACGTGGGCGAGGACGTGGAGAACATCCTCTTAAAGCTTATACAGGCGGCGGATTACGATATTGAGCGGGCGCAGGTCGGTATCATATATATCGATGAGATAGACAAGATAACCCGGAAGGGGGAGAATGTCTCCATAACGAGAGACGTTTCGGGAGAAGGAGTGCAGCAGGCACTGCTTAAGATACTGGAAGGAACGCTGGCTTCCGTACCCCCTCAGGGCGGAAGGAAGCATCCCCACCAGGAGCTCATACAGATAGACACCACAAATATCCTGTTTATCTGCGGAGGAGCCTTCGAGGGACTGGACAAGATAATACAGACCAGGCTGGATAAGAAATCCATCGGCTTTAATGTGGACGTAGGAAAGCATACCCAGGAGGATATTGGGGCGGCCTTCCACAATGTTCTGCCGGAGGATCTCAATAAATTCGGACTTATCCCGGAGCTTGTAGGGCGTCTGCCGGTACTGGTGGCGCTGGACAATCTGGACAGGGATGCGCTGGTAAGAATACTTACGGAGCCGAAGAACGCTATCACAAAGCAGTATATCAAGCTCCTGGACTTCGACGACGTAAAGCTTTCCTTCGAACCGGATGCGATAGAGGCTATTGCGGATAAGGCCATAAAGAGAAAGACAGGGGCCAGAGGCTTACGTTCAATAATGGAATCTGTAATGATGAACGTAATGTACGAGGTGCCTTCCGACGATACCATAAATGAGGTTATCGTTACCCGGGCTTCGGTGGAGGGAGCGGGTGAGCCCCTTGTGGTTCATTATGAGCTGGAGAAAAAGGAAGCCACCTGAAAACTGTAAAAAAATATTTGACTAATTAATTAAGGCGGTGTGCATTGGCACTACCGCCGTTTGTATCAGATATGGAAAAGAAAACGAAAACGACTTCGAAAAAAAAGACAGTAAAAAAGACAACTGCACGAAAAACCAAAAGAACCTCTGACAGGACGGCAGCGGCTCTGCTTCAAAAGACGGTAGTACTGCCGGGAGAAATGGTTTTCAGCGAGCTGGAAGGGAAGATTTCGGTGGACGCCGCCATGTCGGCTGTCGATTCCGGGGGCACCATCCTCCTTATGATAGAGAGGGAGGAGGAGAGCAAAGAGGAAGAGCAGGGAGTTATCAATAAAAACGTCTGCGAGATAGGTATAGTGGCCAGGGTGCGTCAGGTTATAAAGCTCGGAGATAACCAGGCAAGGGCGCTTTTCGAGGGTATCGCCAGGGCGAAGATAGGCAGCATCACGGAGAAGAATGACAGCTTTAACGTGGAAGTGTCGTCCCTATCGGAGAAGGAGACGGGAAGTTATACCGACGAGGAAAATGAAGCCATGTGCAGAAGCCTCGCCGGGGCCGTGCAGGAATATCTTGCGCTAAATCCCAGGGTGAGCAAGTCCTTTGTCAATAAAATGAAGAGCAATGCTGCCATAGTTGAACTTATGGATTTTGTGGCGGCGAACCTCCCGATAAGCTTTGAAGACAAGCTGATGGTGCTGCAGATTGAGAATATCATGGAGCGGTATATGTACCTGACCGGGGCGCTGGAAAATGAGTGCCGGATAATGCGGCTTCGGGGTGAGCTGGCTGAAAAGCTCGAAGAGAAGGTGGACGAGAACCAGAGGAAGTATGTTCTGGAAGAACAATTGAGGCTCATTAGGGCCGAGCTCGGAGAGGATACGCCCGAAACCGAGGCTGATAAATATATGAAGACTCTTGAGAGTCTTAATGCTTCGGAGGAAGTAAAGGCGGCCATCGCCAAGGAGATCGAAAGATATAAGAACATCCCTTCGGGGTCTTCCGAGAGCGGGATAGAGCAGGCTCATATAGAGACGCTTTTAAATATGCCCTGGGACAATGTTTCGGAGGAAAATAATTCCCTGGAAAACGCAAGTGCGGTATTGGAAAGGGATCACTACGGCCTTGAAAAGGTCAAGGAAAGAATACTGGAATTTCTGGCGGTCAGAAACCTTACCGAAAAGGGGCAGACTCCCATAATCTGTTTAATTGGCCCTCCGGGAACCGGAAAGACCTCGATCGCGAAGTCTCTGGCGGAGGCCATGGGAAGAAAATATATCCGCATATCCCTTGGGGGAGTGCGGGACGAGGCGGAGATAAGAGGACACAGAAAGACTTATATCGGAGCGATGCCCGGGGTCATAGCTTCGGGGCTTGAGCATGCAAAGGCGAAGAATCCGCTGATACTTTTAGACGAGATAGACAAGGTAAGCCCGGAATATAACGGGTCCACTTCTTCGGCCCTTCTTGAGGTTTTGGATTCCGAACAGAATAAGGAATTCAGGGATCATTATCTGGAAATACCCATAGACCTGTCGGATGTGCTTTTCATAGCGACAGCAAATTCGGAGAACCTGATCCCTGCGCCGCTCCTGGACAGGATGGAGGTTATCGAGCTTTCCGGGTATACCGAGAACGAGAAATTCCATATTGCCAAAGAGCATCTCATAAAGAAGCAGTATGAAAAGAACGGTATTAAAAGAGGGAATCTGAATATTTCCGACGCGGCCATCAGGGGCATTATCAATCTCTATACGAGAGAGGCGGGAGTGCGTTCGCTGGAGCGAAGGATAGGGAAGATCTGCCGCAAGGCGGCCAAGGAGATCTACGAAAAGCCGGATATAAAGATAAATGTAAGCATGAAAAATCTTTCGGACTTTCTGGGGAAGGAAAAATATCTTCCCGAGGACAGGGCCGGCAGGAACCAGATCGGTATCGTAAGGGGACTGGCCTGGACCTCCGTGGGAGGAGTCACGCTTGAAATTGAGGTTAACATAATGCCTGGAAAGGGAGAGCTCATCGTTACAGGTCAGATCGGTGATGTAATGCAGGAATCGGCCAGGGCGGGACTCACTTATATCAGGTCCATCAGCGACGAGCTGGGGCTCAATGCTTCATTTTTCAAAGGGCACGATATACATATCCACATACCCGAGGGGGCAACTCCGAAGGACGGGCCTTCGGCGGGAGTAACGATGGTGACCGCCATGGTGAGCGCAATTACGAAGATACCCGCCAGGGCGGATGTGGCTATGACGGGAGAGATAACCCTGAGGGGAAGGGTTCTTCCAATAGGGGGACTTAAGGAGAAGATCCTTGCGGCAAAGGCCGTGGGAATAAAGACTGTGCTTGTGCCCGATAAGAACAGAAGCGATGTGGAGGAGATCTCGGAGGAGATAAAGAGCGGAATGGATATCCGGTTCATGAAGGATATACGGGAGATCTTCGATATAACTCTTACGAAAAAGTTTAAACGAGGAAAAAATGGTAATAAAAAGCGCGGAGCTTGAGACGGTGGTGGGGGTGACCACAAAGGGGTTCCCGAAGCATGAGCTGCCGGAGATAGCCTTTGCGGGGCGGAGCAATGTGGGGAAATCCTCTCTGATAAATGCCCTTTTAAACAGAAAGAGCCTGGCAAGGACCTCAGCCACCCCCGGAAAGACACAGACCATTAATTTTTATAACGTTAATAAGGAATTTTATTTTGTCGATCTTCCCGGTTACGGCTATGCGAAGGTCAAAATAGATTTTAAGGCTCAGTGGGGGCCGATGATAGAAAGGTATCTTAAGAGCTCGGGAGCCTTAAGGAACGTTTTTTTGCTGGTGGATATGCGAAGGCCGCCGACACCCGATGATATGATGATGTATGAATGGGTGAGGAAGGCCGGGTTTAAGCCGGTGATAATAGCCACTAAGGCCGATAAGCTCAAGCGCTCGCAGTTTAAGGAGGCGCTTAATGCCGTGAAGGCGGCTTATCTGCCCGATGATGCGGAGGTTATTGCTTTTTCCGCTCTTTCAAAGCAGGGGCGGGAGGAGATAATCGAAAGAATAGAAGAAGAATTAAGAGACGAAAGGAAGGA
>CAMNBW010000145.1 GCA_946533525.1 uncultured Lachnospiraceae bacterium | reverse complement strand
AGACCCGCAAAATAAGCCTCATTACACTCTTTTTCACTTTTTCCGAAATTTTCAGCTATCTTCCTGGCATAATCCGCAACCCTGACGGAATGTCCTCTGGTAAATTCGTCCTTTGCATCTATAGCGCTGACCAGGGCTCCCGAGAGCTTCTTTAAAAGCTGCTCCATGTCCTCCTGTTCCTTTTCAAAAAATTCGTTGGCCACGGCGTTGGCGGCTTCCGCTTTTTCAACCATATCCAGATGGGTAAAGATATATATAGCGATACATACGCCCGCCACTGAAAGATTTATAAAAGAAATTCCCTCGATGAACATCTGTGGTATAGAGGCAGCCAGGGGAACCACCGCAAAAAGAAGGAGGGCGGTAAAGAGCCTCCTTGAGATGCGCCTTCTAAACCTGATGATGGCGTATAAATGCAATAGCTGTGCCGCCACCGGTACTATATAGCAGAGCCAGAAGAAAGTGCTTCTGTGATAGGTGTTCGTTGTATCGAAGTTATAATAAAGACCTGTAAAGTGTGCAACAACGGTAAGTATGAGTCCGAGCTTTAACGAGACCTCAGCCGTCTTCAATACCCTGGGAATGTTTTTAAACTCTCCTTCGTGTAAATACATATCCGAAAGAAACATATTGAAGCCCAGGACAAGCAGGAGGGTCAAAGAATAGAGCATAAAATTGCTTAGCCTTATCATTACGTATCCTGCCCTGCCCGGAACACCGTTATAAATATATGTAAAACGGTCAAAGAAGAGCAAAAGCGCAGCACTTACCTCAATAAAAATGAGAATACCCTTGCGCCTTAGGGGCAGGGACTTCGTGATAGAGGCAAAAAGCGCTGTGATCAGACAGGCTCCGCCCAGAATACACATCAGATCCAGTTGAATGTTACGCAAAAATTCCATATTAAAGCCCTTTTTCGTTCATCAGCGCTTCCATGCCTTCCCAGTCGAAGGTTTTAAGCATCTTTCCAAGCTTATCGAACCTCTCCTCATCTTCCGCAGGAAGCCGGTAGGAGCTCATCTGCTCAAGGATCATCTCGACGGAATCATAATCCATCTGGGGTATGACCTCCTTTAAGGCCTCGTAGGCGTCCGCGAGCTCCGCCTCGTCCACAGGCTCTAAGCCTGAGGTGTCGGACTTTTTGTCCAGGCCTGAAAGCTTTTCCTTATAGGCCTTATAGTCTGTAAGGAGCTTCTCCGTATTGGCGTTGATAAAGTCCATATCCTCGTTATTCCCGGCATTCTCCAGCTCCTGACAGAGCTTTGAAAGCCCGGAAGCCCCGATTATCCTCGCGGAACTCTTTAAGGAATGTACCTTCACCGTATATAGCTTAATATCCCCGCCCTCATAGGCATTTTCGATTATCTTCGAATTTTCCTCCAGGGTGTCGTAGAACATATGAAGCGACTCCACAAAAGAGGTGACGCCTCCCGAATTCTTTATGCCCTCGGGAACAGAGACTCCTTCCACCTTCTCCACCCACTTGAGGTCCTCCGGCAGCTCCTCAGGCTCTGCCGGCAGATTAGCAATATCCGCTTCACCGGGCTTCATCATTATTTCCTCGGGCAGATGCTTCATAATGGTTTTTTCCAGAGTCAGGCTGTCTACCGGCTTGGACAGATACCCGTCAAAGCCCTTCGACTTATAGAACTCATCTCCCCCGGCAGTGGAATTAGCGGTAAGGGCATATACCGGCAGCTCCGGATAGCTCTCCCTTATATGGGCGCAGGTCTCTATGCCGTCCATTCCGGGCATCATGTGATCCAAAAGGACGAGGTTAAAGGTCGAATACTTAAGCTTTTCCAGGCAGTCCGGTCCGCTGGAGGCCGTGGTTACAAATATTCTCGTAGCCTTAAGGAGCCCCTTTATAACGTTTAAGTTCATGGGGTTGTCGTCTACGACCAGCACATCGGCGTCCGGCGCGATAAACTGCGGTACATAGGGGCCTTTAATCTCCTCGTCCGCAACCTCTTCGAATTTTCCGACCAGCTCATCTCCTACCTTTCTCTGCTTTACGGTAAGTATAAATTCCGAGCCCTCGCCGTATTCGCTTTCGCACCATAATTTTCCCCCGAGAAGCTCTGCAAACCTGCGGGAAATATCCAGGCCGAGCCCGGTTCCCTGAATGGCGCTGTTCTTTTCCTCGTCCAGCCTTTCGTAAGCCGAGAAAAGCTTATCCATATCCTCGGCCTTTATTCCTATACCGCTGTCCTTTACAGAAAATCTCAAGCCGCAGCTCTCACCCTCGGGAGCCTCTGCGCTCACAGAGAAGACCACTCCCCCCTCCTGGGTGTATTTAACCGCATTTGTAAGCAGGTTTAAGACTATCTGCTTGATCTTTCCGGCGTCTCCATAGAGCCTTGCGGGGAGCTTCTCATCCACCCTGACCTCAAAGGAAAGATCCTTTTCGGAGCTTCGGACCCTGATCATCGATATAACAGCACGGAGCTGATCCACAGTATTGTATTCCTGCTCAACTAGGTGCATCTTTCCGGACTCTATCTTGGACATATCCAGCAGGTCATTTATGAGCCCCAGCAGGGATTCGGTGGCATATCTTATATCCTCGGCATAGCCCGTCACCGATCTTAAATACCCCTTGGGAACATCCGAGGGATCCTCCCTTAGGATCATCTCATCCATACCCAAAATCGTATTTATCGGGGTACGTATCTCATGGGACATATTGGCAAGGAAGCGGGACTTCGCACTGTTGGCCCTCTCGGCCTCATCCCTGGCCTGCCTTATCTCCTCGTACTGCCGCCTTACTATGGTCCCCGTCATGATCCTCCAGACTATCACACCCACTATGGCCGCCAGAAGCAATAAGAGTATAAGCCTTACGGCAGGAAGCTCTGTGAGCTTTGGCTGCTTGATGATATTAAATACCTCATCCTGCATCACTTCTCCGGTGCCGGTATTCATTATCTGTATGTGAAGCTTATAATTTCCGTAGCCGAGGCCGGTATATTCCAGAGGCTTTAGGTTGCTCTGCTCTGCTGTTATTCCGGCGTCCTCCGTCCCCTCTAGGAAGATATGCACCGTGGGATTGGCCATGGTAAAATCCAGGATGGCAGGGCTTATCTGGATACGCCCTTCAACTGCCGGAATCGTATAAGTGCCGCTGCCGTCAGGACTAATTGCCTCATCGTTGACGACTATGGAGCGTATCCCGGTCTTTATGACGTTGCTATGGTCATAGTAATTGTTGATATTAACCGCGCTGACGCCGTTTCTGCAGGATATATAGAGATTTCCCTCCTCATCGAGGGCACTGAAGGAATTGGCCGTGGCGGAGCCCGTAAGGCCGTTGGCGACAGTATACAGTCTGTAATCTGTGACGTTGTCCTCGAGCATTTCCTGGGCATTTAAGGCATAGACCCCGTAGGATGAGATTATCCATACGTTGTCTCCCTCTCCGTAGTATATATCGAAATTATTGTTGTAAGGGAAGGTGGAAACATTGGTGATAATGCCGTTTCTCATATATTGGATGGAGTTGGAGGTAATTATCCAGTAAACCTTCCTAGCCTCATCCCACTTTATCCTTAAGATGACGTCGCTCGTAAGTCCGTCGTCCCTTCCGAGCTTGGTTATACGTTCTCCGTCCACTACATATATACCGTCCCCGTCGGTACCTATGTAGATTATCCCGTTGTCCCCCTCCTCCACGGTAAGGAAGGTTGTATTTGTCACAACGTCGGAGGCCCCTATGTTCCTTACTATCTTTCCGTTCTTTATCACCGACAGCCCGTCCCTTGTTCCTACAAGTATGGAGCCGTCCTTTGCAAGGGTGGTACAGCGGACATAGTCACTGATAAGTCCCTGTTCCTTTGTGTAAGCCGTCTGTTTTTCGTCAGGGCTGTAGCATATGAGCCCGTGGTCATTATTGTAGGTTGAGATCCACAGATTATTGTTGCTGTCGCGTTCAATACAGCGAATCCTGGTTCCCTCAAGGGCTTCGGTCAGGGCATTTTCCACTGAAATATTATTTTCATCCACTATGCGAAGTCCGGTATCGGTTCCGATATACAAAAGAGAATCCCTTAAACAGGTGGTATTTACCACCTCCTCCGGAAGCCCCGCCTCTTCGGTGATGTGCTTGAAATTATTTGCCACTATCTTCATGACACCCTGCCTGGTGGAGGCAACCCACAGATTCCCCTGATAATCCTCCGTCATCATGTAAATGGCGTTATTCATCGGAAGGTTATCCAGAACCTTATATTCCATATCCTCATCTAAATAACCTATGACCTCCTCAGAGCATACCCATATCCTTTCGCTGGCATAGTTTATCCAGTATATGCCGTTTGCCGGAGCTGCAGCTATGGCAGTAAGCTCGCTTACGTTGTCTCCGAAATCCCCGTAGTAGACTACATCCTTGTCCGTTCCGTAATAGATCTTCCCTTCATTTAAGGGGTCGGCAAATACAGTCAATATGCTGCTCATCCCCAGCTCCTCGGCTGTATAATAGCCGGTAACGTTTCCGTTCTTTATGGAAAACACACTGCTTTCATTGGTAAAGCCGTATATGGTCCCGTCTGCACCCCTTGTAAGCCTCTCAATGTTCTTTGCATCCAGCCTGTCATCCAGAAAAAGATCCACCTTAAGGTCTTCGTCCACAAAGCAGATACCGTTGGTGGAGCCTATATAGATGCGTCCGTCCTCCGCCTCAGCTATACTTCTTATGGATGAGGAGGGCAGTCCGTCGAGGTATGTTAGATGCACGCTTTCGCTGCCGTTTATCATGACTACGCCGTTATCATTGGTTCCTACCCAGATGCGCCCAAGGCTGTCCTCAAAGATGACCCTTCCGCTGGTAAGTCCATCCGACGAATCCAGCCTTTCGAAAGAGGTTCCGTCATAGCGGATTATACCGCTGTAGCCCCCTATCCATATATAGCCGTCCGTGGAGCCCAATATCCAGTTGGCGTCAGAGGTAGGCAGACCGTTTGTGGCATCATAGATC
>CAMNBW010000144.1 GCA_946533525.1 uncultured Lachnospiraceae bacterium | reverse complement strand
AAAATTTTTATAAACAATAGTGTACAAAATCTTAAATCTATGATATGATTTCACAGGTTACATAAATTATAGACAATAAATAGTTGCAATAAATGTCGAGATTATGTAACCATTTAAAACGAAAGTTATAGGGAGCACTGGGGAGCAGAAAAGCTTTCTGGTGAGCGGAAAATTATTTAATGCAGGAGAGCGTCATGAGGAAACGTATTAAAGCGGTAATCTGTATGCTGTTGGTTATGGCAGTGCTTTTCTCTGAAAATGCGTTTGCAGTTTTTGCAGATACCGTCAGTAACAACAATGTCAGCGGAAACGGAATAAGTCTGAACCAGGTAGTGAGCGCAGGCAGCGCTTCCGGTAATTCTTCCAACGGATTGTCAAAAAATACTGTCACCGGCAATCAGGAAGGAAGAAAAGACGACCAAAAGAAAGATCAAAAGAACGACGATAAAACCGTATCGCCGGATGAAGCGGAGAAGGTCAGCGATAATTCCGTCTCGAATAATGAGACTGATAAGGATAAGAACGAGGATGATGAGAACAAGGTTAAGACCCAGGCGAAGCCTTCGGTTTCCGGTGCATCCATAAGTCTTGACGCCGCTCTTCTTACAGTCTCCTATGATGCAGCGAAGCATTCCTTCCCCGTTATTGAATTATCCGGGGTTGCAGAGGAGTTACAGGACAAGTATACGGTTTCCTATAATTATACGGATCCCGAAACGAAGAAGCACGTTACGACCAATGACAGGCCGGAATTTAAGAATGCCGGAACCTATGCCATATCGGTCAACCTTGTAAGCTCGAACGAACTTGTCAAGCTTGAAGGGGACGATGTCGTTGAGGAAGTATATAAGAATTATGAATTTAAGATTGAACCCAGGAAGATAGTCATTACTTCTGACAGCTATACCAGGGAATATGACGGTACGGAGCTGGTTAGCCATAATGCCGTTATCGGCACCGAAGAGGACAGGAAGCTGCTAAGCGCTGACGGGATCGACCTCAAGCTGGGATATTCGGGTAGCCAGAAGATAGTAGGTTCTTCGGACAATGTTTTCTTTATCGAATCCCCCGAAGAGGCAGCCCTCACAAATTACAGCTTTGAGACAAAGTACGGCGTTCTGACCATAACCCCTAAGAAACAGGAAGAAGTGTCCAGAAATTCCCTTGAGGCTCCTACAAAGCTTAAGGCCGTAATGGGGAAAGACGGCAAGATCACGGTAACCTGGAAGGGAGTCAAATCCTATCCGGATGCCGGGGTGGTTACCGACAAGAGCATGAAAAAGACCAAATATCTGGTCTACAGATACGATAAGGACGCGGCGGCCTTTACTCTTCTCAGCAAAGACCCTGTTTCCGGCGCGCCCAAGTATGTTACCTCCGCAAGCTATAAGGATACTTCATATAATTTAAACGGAAGCTATCTTTACAGGATAGATGCCTACGGAATAGATCCTTCCGGCAAATACGGTGCGGGCACACCGGCCTACACGATCGCCAATACAAAGGCGTTTTCAGCAAGGGCCTACGGAGAATACGAAGGACTCATGTTCGAGTTTGCCGATGTCGGAGCGGAGAGCTACATCATCGAGCGTTCCTATACCTATAATAAGGTTAAATCGGTAGAGGAAATTACTGTTAAGAGAAGCGAACTTACCCAGGAGACCTATCAGGGCAGCAGCGCAAAATACGAGACCGCAACCCTGGTATATAAGGACAGCGGCTCGCATATAACCGGCGCCGCGAACAAGGGAATTAAATATTACTACAGGGTTAAGGCTGCCGCAATGCAGTTTTCCGACGGAAGCATAAACGGACAGACTGCGGAGACCCCGTATTCCAACAAGGTTTCGGGCAAGGTGGCTGCGGAATCGGTTAAACTGTTGTCCCTCAGCTCGGATAATTACAACAGCGCGTATCTTCAGTGGGAGGCTTCAAATAAGGTATCGCAAAACAGCGAATATCCAAGTGATTCCTGGTATGCGATCTACCGCTCTACGAGCAAGGCCAGCGGCTACAAAAAGGTTCTGACTATCAGGGCCTCGAAGATAAACGAAGTCATAGCCAGTGGAAGGCTGTCCTATAACGGAGCCAGCTATACCTATCATTTTACCGACCTCAATCCTGAGATCAATTATTACTACCAGGTGCAGTTGGTCTATAAGAACAGCTATATTGACACCTCAGGGAAGCTTAAGAAACAGACAACCACCACGGCAATGAGCAGCCCGCTCGCGGTAAAGCCGAGACTGGATGATATAAAGGACTTCAAGGTAGCGGCCAGCACCACAGGCGGGGTCACGGTCTCCATAGACGCCGTTGACGGGGCCAAGGAATACATGGTCTACTACGTAAAGCTTTCAGACTATGCAAATTCCGTCTCCGGAAATGCACCCAGCAAGTCTGATATAGTCAATGCCTTTAAAGGGAAGGTTCAGAAGAAAAAGATAAAGGGTACTGTCAATACCAAGACGGGATATGTCAACGCTTCGATAACAGGCTTAAAGCACGGAAGCACCTATGCCTTCTATGCAAATCCCATAAGGGGCAAGGAGCATATAACCGAGGCGGATAAGAAGATTTACGATACCCAGATGGTCAAGGCAGGAGCTCCCAAGGTTACGGCAAAGGTAGAGTCTCTTACCAAGATTTCCTTCTCCTGGTCCAAGGTTTCGGGAGCAACGGGATACTACATAACCTGTTTCAACGAGTACGGAGAGGTAATAACTCCGAGCGGCTTTGCCTATTCCAAGTCCACCCGGAGCAAGCTTAAGGACATCTACAATAAGCGTAAGATCACTATAGATGATGTGGAGCCGGGTGTGCTCTATACCTGTGAGGTAACGCCGTACAGGAGCGACAAGGAAACCACCACCGAGATGGACGAAAAGAAGGGCATAGGCCTTCGGGGAGAGACCGGTTCGGCCAGCGAGATGGGTCGTCCCTTTGAGCCCTCAGACGTGAAAGCCACCTTCTATACAGCGTCCTACACCTCGGGTTCGGTGAGCGCGGATGCTTACGTGACCTGGAAGGACAACAGCAAGAACAGCAAGCAGTCCGGCAAGATCAAGTACATGCTGACCAGAAGGCTGTACAGCTATAACTCCAAGACCAAGCTCTACGATATTCAGGTGGGCTCGGATACGACGCTTATAGATATGAAGACCGGAAAGAAGGTCAAAGAGTATAAGGATAAGACGGCTCATCAGATACCTTACAATACGGTTGCGGAATATGCGGTGGCCGCAGTTTACTATGACTCGAAGAATAAGACCATCGGAGAGAACCATGACGGCTATGTCAAGGGTCTTGAAGCAAAGGTAAGGTACATGAACCCTACCAAGATCAAGTTCAGCAAGTCGAGCTACACAGTCGCCACCGGAAGCAAGGTGGATACGAATATAACTGTTTCGCCTACTCCTAGCAAGACCACGGTCAACTCCGAAGTCGGGTACCGCTTTGAGGTGGATGAATACGACTCTAAGGATAAGAAGTATTACCTGCAGTCCGACTCCTCTTCAATAGCTGCCAAGTATGTATACATGGATTCAGACGATATTCATGCAAGAAGCTCGAAGATACCGGATAAGTACAGGATTTATCTGGTGGCGTTCTCGAAGAACGACCCTTCGATAAAGACCGCCAGAGTCAGGGTCAAGGTTTCGAAGAGTGAAAGCTCCTCGTCTTCATCCTCAAGCGAAAGCAATGACGGAGGAGGGCTTGTGGTAATGCTGGATGCCGGACACGGCGGATCTGACAGCGGAGCTACTGCCGGCGGCATTACGGAGAAGTCTTTGAATCTCCAGTATGCAAAGAAGGTAAAGGAAGAGCTTGAAGCAAAGGGCGCCAAGGTTTATATGACCAGATCGGACGACACCTATGTGTCGCTTACGGACAGGACGCAAAAAGCCAAGGATAAGGGCTGCAACCTCTTCGTCAGCCTCCATATGAACAGCGGCGGCGCCAGTGGAACAGAGGTTTATTATTCGGTTAATTCAAGCTGTGCAAAGAAGAAGCTGGCAAGTAAGCTGGCAGAGAATATTTCGGATGCACTGGGAATAAATAACCGAGGCGCCAAGACCCGTACGGGTACCAACGGAGACTACTATTCTGTAATCAGGACCTCGGCCGCCCATGGAATACCCGGGCTTATAGTAGAGCACGGCTTCATCGACAACGGCACCGACAGATCGGCGCTGCAGAATAAGATCGACAAGGCTGCGTCCGAAGAGGCGAGAACGATAATCAAGTATTGGGATCAGTAAGCAGTCATCTGCAGGCAGGAGCATTTGATTATGAAAAGGATATATCTTACAATTTTGGTCGTGCTTCTCGTGGGCTTAGCTGTCACCGGCTGCGGGAAGAAGGACAAGGACAAGGAGAAGCCCGATACGGTGGATTCCGTGGAGGGAGACATAAGCATAGCCGATGAGAGCGGCTTAAGGGAATTCGAGGACAGCGGGGAAGAACGACCCGAGGAAGATGAGGACGAGCCTCTGTCTGAGATCTCGCAGGAAGACGCCGATAACCTGATAGCGGAAAAGCTGTCTTCAAAGGGCTGCGAGGCTGTGTACTCCGATACCGCTTTTATAGACGATGAGAATTATTATACCTATTCCGTTATAAATCCCGACGGGGACGAGATGGAGCAGATGCTTGCAGTCAACGCGGTATCAGGGGAGATTTTTGTTTACGACCTCGATAATAACACCGTTTTTGACTTCTCAACCTTCGAATTATATAATAGCGAAAGCGACGAGCTTGTGTCCTGGGAAGGAAGCTTCAAATCGGGAAATATCACCCTGTCCTTAGAACCCGGGGAAGAGAATTCCTTTGAATTCTCCTTCGGCGGGGATAAGGAGCTTATGGGAGTCGCCCGGGCAGAGGGTAAAACTGCCAGCTACAGCAGCGAAGGCGTAGAGCTGGAGTTTAAGCGGGAAAAGGATTCCGTAACAGTAACGGACAAGGGCTCGAAGAGCGGCTTTGCAGGTACTTATAAGTA
>CAMNBW010000143.1 GCA_946533525.1 uncultured Lachnospiraceae bacterium | reverse complement strand
ATGGTTCACGGTGAACCACTTTACATATATAAATATTTGTGAGAAAATACACAACGGCCAAAAAAGAAATCAATATGGAGGAGATCATGAAAAAAATAGCTATTTATTCAAGAAAAGGCGGAACAACAAAGACCACTTCAACCTTCAACATCGCAGGCATATTGTCGAAGAGTTACAAGAAAAAGGTGTTGGTTGTTGATACAGATTCTCAGGCAAATCTAACAGAAAGGTTCCTGAAACATGACATTGAGGAGAAGGAAGGAGCTGATTGGCTCAAAAATGAAATAACCCTTGAAGATCTGTTCCTGAATCCGGAAAAGGTAAATGAAGGAATTCATAATTCGCTGATCCAACTGAGAGAGGGACTTCCTGCAAAGAAAAGAGGAATAGACATCATTCCGATAAAGCCCTCAGAAATCAATCCCGCCCCTACACTTGAAGACATAGAAGAAAGTATTGGGAAGGCCATTCCCAACGGGCAGGTCATGAAAATGCTGGAAAACATTCGAAGAACCAGGAGCCATCCGTATGACTATGATTATGTAATTTTTGATTTTTCCCCTTCATATAACAAGGTTACGAGAGAGGTTCTGACGGCTGCCGATTATATAATGGTTCCCTGTACTCTCGATGTGAACAGCCTCGACGGAGTATCACAGATCATTGATGCGATCAACGAGATCAAGGCAAATCAAAACCCTGATCTCAAGCTCATAGGATTTTTCCTGGCTATGAATAATAAGACGACAGCATACGACATGCAGATGGAGCAGATGATCAGGGAAGCTCTGGGCGATAAATGTATGGACACAGTCATTCGATACAATACGGAGGCAAAATGGTCCCTGCATAACGGAGTTCCTCTTACCTGGTATAAAAGAAACGGGAAACTGACACAGGACTATGAGGAGCTTGTCGCAGAAATGCTAAGAAAGATGGACGGTGAATAAAAATGGCCAGAATGTTAAAAAACACGACTCAGATCAAAGAGCTGGGAACCAAGATACAGCAGGACAACATTCCAAAAATGATACAGATAGATAAGCTCATCGAGCATGAGGACAACGAATATCTTTTCGGTGAAAGCGATGAGGACACAATAAGGAACCTGGCCGAAGGCATAAAAAAGGATGGCTTTAACGGGGCGATTCTTGTGTGGGATATGAAAAACGGAACCTACAAGATATTTTCCGGCCACAGAAGAAAAAGGGCCATGGAATATCTCGGAAAAGATGCTATCTCCTGCTTTGTATATAAATATCCCGAAAGCGAAACCGAGCGAAGAAGGCTGCTTTTGGGAGCAAATATATACACAAGAGGCAGTATTGATGCGGCGGTAAGCCATATATATATAGCAAGACAGATCAATTATCTGCGGGAAACCCTTAAGATGGAGGGATTTAGCGGAAATTTCAAGAAGAGACTGGCGGAAGAATTCGGCACTTCAGAATCCAAAATACAACGATATGAATCACTGTTAAACTGCAGTGAAAGGCTCCTGAAGGCCGAGGATGAGGGGATAATTCCGATGGCCCAGGCAAGCAGCATGAGCGTACTTTCCTTAAGCGATCAGGACAGGATCCTTGACGCCGTCATAAAGCTCAATTCATCGGGGGCTCTGTCCCGCCAGGAGATACAAAATCTTATCAATATGGTCAAACTGGACCATATTTCCCCTGAAGATACGGAGATATTCATCGAGGAATACCGAAAGCAGGTAAAGAGTACAAAGGCCGCCGATCTGGTCAATGATATTATGGGAAAGTTAAGCTCAGAGGGAGCTCAGACTCCTGAAACAGCAGACGCGGAAAAGAAGGAAAAGAAGGGGAAAAAGACAATATACGAGGGAATGATAGCAGATCTGGACAGGATAGAAGCGAGATTGAAAAAGAAGCCTTTGAGGGACAGGACACAAAAGGACGAAATGGTGAGAAAATTGAAAACAGTGCTGTCCTTACTGGAACAGGAAGCCTAGAATGAACAGTATATACGGGTCTTACAGGGAAAAGCTGGAATTGATCCTGAATGATCTTACCGAAAAGATCGAGGACTTAAATAAAGCGGTCAAAGATGCAAGGGGAGAGGGCATATACGAACATCTGACCGCCAGAGTAAAATCCGAGGAAAGTATGCGGGAAAAGTGCAGAAGGAAAGGACTTTCCGAAGATGAAAGGTCGGCTTTGGAGGAGATCCATGACGCCATAGGAATCAGGATAGTGTGCTCTTTTATAGACGACATCTACGAGATCGTAAGCCTTATAAAGGGGTTCGAAAACATAGAGATCGTCGAAGAAAAAGACTATGTGCGGAACGTAAAACCGAACGGTTATAGAAGTTATCATATGGTCATAGCGATAAGGACGGATTTCGCGGATTGCATGGGCAGAAATCCCGGAAAATATTATGCCGAAATTCAGCTTCGCACCATAGCGATGGATTCCTGGGCGAGCTTGGAGCATCGCCTTAAATATAAAAAAGACGTAAAAAATCAGCAGCTTATAGTGGCAGAGCTGAAAAAATGCGCCGATGAACTTGCAAGCTGCGATCTTTCCATGCAGACCATAAGAGACCTGATAAATGAGGATAATGACAACACATGACGAAAATATTGCTGGCAGAGGATGAAAAAGAGCTTTCGAGGGCGGTTCAGGCCGTTCTTGAGGCAAAGGGATACGAAATAAAGGCGGTATATAACGGGAAAGATGCCGTCGAAGCGGCGCAGGAGGAAGTGTTCGATCTTATGATTTTGGACATTATGATGCCGGTCATGGACGGGATCGAGGCGCTAAAAGAGATCCGTGAAGGAGGAAATTATACTCCGGCGCTGTTTCTTACTGCCAAGGCCGAGATAGAAGACAGGGTTGCGGGCCTTGAAGCCGGGGCTGATGACTACCTTGTCAAGCCCTTCTCCATGGCGGAGCTGGTGGCGCGAATACAATCCATGACCAGGAGGAGCCGCGAATATGACAGACAGGAGCTCGTATACGGGGAAGTCGTTCTCGATTTAAAAGAGCAGGAGCTGCACAATAAAAGCTCTGTCAGGCTTGCCAAAAAGGAGTCGGCTCTTATGGCAATGTTTATGAAAAATCCGGGGAAAGCTCTTACAACTGAGGAGATTTTTGCAAGGATATGGGACGGCGAAGAGGGGGATATGGAGATTGTCTGGGTCTATGTGTCATACCTTAGGAATAAGCTCAAGGCAATACAGGCGGATATAACAATAGACGGAGAGAGGGAGGGAAGCTTCGTCCTTTGCCCTTCCTCCGGTCAGTGAGGGAATTAACATTGCCCTGCTGTGGGTGAAGGATAAGCAGGGCGAAAGGGGGCCGGGCTTGATAAAAAAGCTTAGATATAAATTTATACTGATAGCTACGGCGGCTCTTCTGGTCGTGCAGCTTTACGTAATGGGGGTAACAAATATAACCACTCATACGATAGCGGTGACCGACGTAAACAGGATCATGAACGTGCTTGTTGAAAACAGCGGAAAAATTCCTGAAAAAAAGGAGGAGAGCGGGACTTCTGAGCACGATATAAGAGAAGAGACACCCTATGAAGCCAGATATTTCAGTGTGCGTATTAATAAAGATGGAGAGGCAAAAGTAGCTGATATTTCGCACATTGCATCCATAGAGGATCAGGAGGCATTAAATCTTGCGGCTCAGGCGCTCAAGCGCAAGAACAGACGCGGTCTTTTTGATACAGGAGAGAGCATATTATACTATACGATTGTGAAACCCGGAGAAAAACTGCACGGGGCTGCAAATGCCATAGTCAATGCCTTCTATTTTCCGCAGAGGATCGACGCCTCACAAAGCGAGATAATAAGCAGCTCTGAGCGGGATAAGCTGGTGATCTTTCTGGACTGCACCCAGAGACTGGAGCTGGTGGGGACCGTACGGCGCTTCAGTCTTCTTATAGGGGGCATGAGCTTCCTAATGTTTTTTGCGATAATCTGGTTCCTGTCAAAACGGGCAATACGCCCTGTTGTAAGGAATATGGAGGCCCAGGAGCAGTTTATAACCAATGCCGGGCATGAGCTTAAAACGCCGCTTACGATCATTTCGGCCAATACGGAGGTTATAGAGATGACCAACGGCAGGAGCGAGTGGACGGAGAGCATCAAAAATCAGGTTAAACGGCTCACAGAGCTGGTGAACAGTCTTATTACCCTGGCGAAGATTCAGGAAAATAAAAAACCGGAGCTTCAGGATATAGGCTTCTCGGAAATAGTTACGGAATCTGTAGCAGCTTTCAGGCCGGTGATAGAAAATCAGGGAAAAGCGCTTAAACAGAGCATAGAAGAGAAGGTTGTCGTAAGGGCGAATGCAGCCCTGAGCAGAGAAATCCTGTCCATATTACTGGATAATGCAGCAAAATATTGCGATGAGGGAGGCGAAGTATCGGTGCGCCTGGTCTCTTCCGGGAAAAATGCCGTGTTGTCGGTTGAAAATACTTTTAAAGAGGGCGAGGGACAGGACTTCAGCAGGTTCTTTGACAGATTTTACCGGGGAGATGTTTCGCATAACAGCGAAAAGAAGGGATACGGCATAGGTCTTTCTATAGCCGGAAGAATAGCGGAAGTATCGGGCGGACTCATTAAAGCCTCATATGAGGGCCAAAACATAATTTTTGAACTTACTCTACCCCTGAAAAAATAAAGGGCTGAAATCGACGAATACGGGCTTACAGAGGCGTTTGAACTTTTACCAACAAAATAAGTCAAGTATTTTGTGCAAATATAATGTCAAACCAGAGTTCCGGGACGCGATGAGAAATATGCCCGACCGGAGGCCTTGAGATTCAAAAGTTATATCCCGGATTGTTCCGTGCTTTGCACTCGCACAATCCGGTTCAATATTCGCAATCCGTGGGGCCCCTGCCCCACTACTTGCTCATATTGGGGCGGGTCATAAAGCCTTACCTCCACTGCCAAGCTTGCTTGTCGTGGAGATAGGCTTTTGACCCTGATATAATAAAATATCTTATTGTTGGTAACAT
>CAMNBW010000142.1 GCA_946533525.1 uncultured Lachnospiraceae bacterium | reverse complement strand
TGTTTATTGAATATGTCTGTCATGATATGACGGGTGAGGTCTTCAGTGAGCTTGCAACCTTTTACGGGATTCGCTACAACAGGAACGGGTTTGCGGTCCTTTCGACAGAGCACTCTGCCCATGATTACCTGCTGCCGATGAGCGGGGATCATTACAAGGATTTTCTGGAAAAGATCACGAGGGTCATCAACAGTGAGTTTGATGTCATGAGGGTAACGAACGGAATGGTCTACAGGGTGCGAAGAGGGGCAATGCTGCCGCTGGACGATAAGAAAAATAATGAATACGATATAGAGGCATAAGGAGAACGCAGATGGCTGAAAAACCAATAGTAACTTTTACGATGCAAAACGGCGATGTTATGAAGGCGGAGCTTTACCCGGAGATAGCACCGAATACCGTTAACAATTTTATCTCGCTTATAAATAAGGGCTTTTACAACGGACTGACATTTCATCGTGTTATAAAGGGCTTTATGCTTCAGGGAGGAGACCCTGAGGGGACGGGAATGGGCGGCCCGGATTATTCCATTAAGGGAGAGTTTACATCAAACGGCTTTACCAATAACCTTAAGCATACTAAGGGTGTGCTTTCCATGGCGAGGACGATGATGCCCGATTCCGCGGGATCGCAGTTCTTCCTTATGCATAAGACCTCACCCCATCTGGACGGTGAATATGCAGCCTTCGGAAAGGTGATAGAGGGGTTGGAGGTTATCGATAAGATTGCAGAGGTGCCTACCGATTTTTCGGATAAGCCGCTGGAAGATCAGGTGATCGAGAGCATAACGGTGGAGACCTTCGGCGTGGATTATCCGGAGCCTGAGAAGGTATGACGAAGAGACTCCCCGGCATACAGGCTTCCTTAATCCTGATACTGCTTTTAATTGTGGTTCTCGCAGGATGCGGTAAAAAAGAGGACGATATATTCATATATGATGAAGAGGATTTCATAGAAGAGGCCGAGGAGGAGATCTTTGACGATGAGGAGGTAAGTCCCGAAGAGGAAGAAGAGGACAGTGAAGCCAAGAGCATTACGGCAGAGGGAGAGGATACTGTCTACGGGATGACCTTATATGAGCTGGAGGATAAGTTTACCGGAGGCTATGAGGGCACGGCGGAGGACGGTTCTTCGATCGTTATAGGCTTCAGCGCGGATAAGAAGGAAGCCATATATGCTACGGAAAATGCAGATTCCACCAGCATTGTATACGCTTGCGGACTGTGTGCCGAGGAGGACAATGGAGCATATTCGGTGACGGATTCGGACACCTTGAATATTATCAGATTTACGATCAGTGAAGAAGAGAACGGGGATATTCATGCTACAACTGCGGATGCCCAGCTTTTTAAGCTTGAAAAAAAGGGTGCGGAAGCGGTCTGCATGGACTTCATGGCATCTGTTCTGGCAGCACCGGAAAACTAGGCGGAAAATAAGTGTTTACCTGACGGCCTGTCAGCTTTCGAAGGTAACGATGACTTCGGCGCTGCCGTTTATCCTGTAGCTGCCGGTGCCGGCAGAGATAAAGACACTGTCCCCAGGCAGGAACTCCACCTCTTCTGCGCCGGAGCGCACGGATCCGCTGCCGCTTAGGAACAGAAGGTGAACAAATGAGCCTTCGTCCACAAAACCATCATAGGCTTCTTTGATCACAAGCTTATCGGCTGTAAAGTAATCACATTTTGCAAGGTGGGAACCGAAATCCTTCGGTTTGGCCACAGGGGATAACCTGGCCACGTCAAGAGCCTTGTCGATATGAAGCGGGCGGGTATTTCCGTCTTTATCGGTCCTTCCGTAATCGTAGATCCTGTAAGTTACATCAGAGCTTTGCTGTATCTCTACGGTAAGTATCCCCTTGCAGATAGAGTGAACAGTACCCGCTTCTATAAAAAAGACATCACCGGACTTTACAGGTACAAAATTCAGAACCTCCAAAACGGTATTATCCTCAATGCGCTTCTTAAGCTCATCTTTCGTGATCTCACGGTTAAAGCCGTAATAGATGCCGGCTCCTTCCATTGCATCTATTATGTACCATATTTCGGTCTTTCCGTACTGGGCCTCGTTTTTTAGCGCATAATCGTTATCGGGATGAACCTGTATGGAAAGGTCGGCGGCTGCGTCTATGAGCTTTATAAGAACGGGAAAGGAAGTGAATTTTTCGCAGTTCTTTCCTAGGACCTTCCGGCCCTCTTTTTCTATATATTCGCTTAAGGTTTTGCCGGCATATTTTCCGTTTTCTATAACGGACGGACTTTCGGGATAGCAGGACAGCTCCCAGGTCTCGGCTATCTTGCTGCCTCTTTCGGCTTTTCGATATTTGTCTGCCAGGGTTGTTCCACCCCATAAATAGTCCTTACAGACAGATTTAAGTTTTAGCAAAGACATGATTTATTTCCTTAATGTTTTTTTGTATAATCATAATATATAGCGAACGAAATTTTACTATATATTAAACTTAAAAGCAAAGAGAATGTCAAATAATAAAGATTCGAATAAGGGTTTCAGATACAAAAAATATATACTTCCGCTTGTATTAGCCGTCGTGATAGTGATCTCAGCCCTGATATTTCTCCGCCTTGCTTCGTCGATAAGCAAGGCAAGCACTGTTTTGAACAATGTGAACGAGGAGCTGGGCGAAAGCGCGGAAATGATCAGCGGGCTTAATTCAAAGGTCAGAACCCTTCAGGAGGAAAACGCCGGCCTGGAGGAAGAAAATGCGCTTTTAAGGCAGGAAATTAAGGCACTTCAGACAGGGCCGGTGGGCTTCTATCAGAAACTGAAGAGCGGACGGGACGTCAATGTTTTGGTAGTGGGAGATTCCATAGGCGGAGGGGCGGGCTCCACGGAAGGAAATTCCTGGGACGAGCTTTTGAAGGACTGGATCGAAAGCACATATTATTGCAGATGCAGCCTTACAAATATCTCACTGGGAGGAAATACCAGCTATGCGGGCTACGTAAGCGAGATGCTGCTGGATGACGATACAGAGTACGATCTTGCGTTTATATGCTACGGAGAAAATGACGGGACCGGCGGCTTTGCGAAGGAATATGAAGGTATCATAAGAGGACTTAACAGAAAATATAAAAATTGTGCGCTTATTAGTATCCTCGAGAGCTCACAAAAGACCTACACCAGGAAGATAAAGGATATAATTACGCTGGCAGGACATTATGGGTTTCCGGCGGCAGATATGATAGAGGCTTATGAAAACAGCGGGAAGAGCTTTGAGGATCTTTGCGTCGACGATAAGCATCCCAACGATGAAGGCTATAAGCTCTATTTTGAAACCTTGAGGAATATCATCAGCGAAAAATGCGAAGCATATGAGAAGCATGAGACGCAGGATATTGCACCCTACGATGAGGCTGTTAAGGAGTATGACTCTTTTTACTATATAAACTCTGAGGATTGTGAGCGTACAGATGAGCTTACCTGGGATATAAGCTTTAACGGAAAGCTTTCGGGGAAGCTCGGAATTAACCACGAGCTTATGCCGGGAGGGGGGAGTCTCGAGGTTTATGCGGACGGAGAGCTTATCGCAGAGGAGAGCTACGAATGGGATTACGACTACCCGCTTAAGGCAATCCACAAAATAGACGACAGTACATGCAGCGTCAGTGAAAGTATGCGACTCAAATTTTCGTCCAAAGAGATGGCAGACGCATTTAAGGGTCTGGTATTTACCGGTATAGAATGATTATTTAACAAGCAAAGAAAATGCCAAAACGCAAAGAGTTTTGAACTATTCAGGAGAGAAGGCAGTTATGAAATACGATGTTATTATTATAGGAGCGGGACCGGGGGGGATTTTTTCCGCGTATGAGCTTATGAAAAAAAGCCCGGAAAAGAAGGTCGCGGTTTTCGAGTCGGGCTACCCTTTGGAAAAAAGGCACTGCCCCATAGACGGGGTTAAGATAAAGACCTGCGTCCACTGCGATACCTGTGCGATAATGAGCGGTTTCGGAGGAGCCGGGGCCTTTTCCGACGGGAAATACAATATAACCAATGATTTCGGGGGAACGCTTTACGAGTACATAGGAAAAGACAAGGCGCTGGAGCTTATGCGCTATGTCGATGAGATCAATGTTTCCCACGGCGGCGAGGGCACGAGGATGTATTCCACCGCAGGGAGCGAGTTTAAAAAGTTATGCATTCAAAATAAACTTACGCTCCTTGACGCCTCGGTGCGACATCTGGGAACGGATATAAATTATGTGGTGCTGGAGCACCTTTTCGATGAACTCAAGGATAAGGTGGAATTTTTCTTCCGCACTCCCATCGACAGGATCGAGAGGCTGGACGAGGGCTACAGGGTCATCTATAAGGACGGCGAGGCCGAATGTGAAAACTGCATCGTTTCGGTAGGCAGGAGCGGAAGCAAATGGATGTCTAAAATTTGCAAGGAGCTGGACATCGATACCCGCTCCAACAGGGTAGACCTCGGAGTCAGAGTGGAGCTGCCGGCAGTTATTTTTTCGCATCTTACCGACAAGCTGTATGAGAGCAAGATCGTATACCGTACGGAGAAATTTGAGGATCAGGTCAGAACCTTCTGCATGAATCCAAACGGAATAGTCGTAAACGAAAATACCAACGGGATAGTTACGGTCAACGGACACAGCTTTGAGGGAGAAGATAAAAAGACGGAAAACACAAATTTTGCCCTTCTGGTGGCAAAGCATTTTTCGGAGCCCTTCAAGGAAAGCAACGAATACGGCGAGAGTATTGCAAGGCTTTCCAATATGCTGGGAGGAGGAGTCATAGTACAGAGATTCGGGGATCTCGAGCGCGGGCGCAGGAGCAATCAGAAAAGGATAGACGAAGGAACGATACGCCCGACTCTGGCAGCGACCCCGGGAGACTTAAGCCTTGTGCTCCCCAAGCGTATAATGGACGGGATCATAGAAATGATCTATGCTCTGGATAAGATCGCGCCCGGAACGGCAAACGACGACACCCTTCTCTACGGGGTGGAGGTCAAGTTCTACAACATGGAAGTCAAGCTTAACGACAGGCT
>CAMNBW010000141.1 GCA_946533525.1 uncultured Lachnospiraceae bacterium | reverse complement strand
ATATTACCGGGGATAAAACCCCTTTAATAGATTAAAATATGAAGATAATTATTCCTATGACCGGCTACGGGACGCGTTTCGTCGAGGCCGGATATAAAACCTTAAAGCCCTTTATCGAGGTAGAGGGAAAGCCGATGCTTTGGTGGATAGTAAAGGGAATGTTTCCTTCAGAGAGCGACTTTCTCTTTGTCTGCCGCAAGGAGCACCTTGATACAATAGACGGTATGAGGGAGCGGCTTATGGAGCTTGCCCCCAAGGGCAGGATCTACGCCATAGACGACTGGGTAAAAAAGGGGCCGGTCTTCGATGTGCTGCGTGCTTCGGAGGCCATTGACGACGATGAGCCCTGCGTTATCAACTACTGCGATTTCTATATGACCTGGGACTGGGAGAAGCTTAAGGAGGGCTTAAGGGAGCGCGACTGCGACGGCTGTGTACCCTGTTATACGGGCTTTCATCCCCATCTTATGATAAAGAAAAATCTCTATGCTTCCTGCCTTACCGATGAGGACGACAACCTCATCGAGATCAGGGAGAAGTTTTCCTTTGAAGAGGATAAGACGAAGGCCAAACATTCCCCGGGAACCTATTATTTTAAGACCGGAGCTTACCTGAAAAAATACTGTCAGCAGCTCGTGGATTCCGGCGAGACGATAAAGGGCGAATACTATGCGAGTATGCCCTATAATTTCATGGTACGGGACGGGAAGAAGGTCTGGATACCGACGGATATTGATTATTTCTGCCAGTGGGGGACGCCGGAGGATATGGCGGATTCCGTGTATTGGTTGAATGTTATGAAACAAGCCCATGAGGAGGGTTGAGGGTTGAAGATACTTATACCTATGGCGGGGGAGGGAAAGCGCTTTGCAGATGCCGGATATAAGGCCAGCAAGCCGGCCATCCCGACGTATGACCGCAGGGATATGAATAAACTTCCGATGGTGGTCTGTGCCACTATGGATCTGCCGGGTGTGAAGGCGGACGGTTCAAATGTGATCTATGTGGACAGGCTCTTTCACAGGGAGGACGGCACCGAGGAGGCCATAAGGGAGCATTTCCCGAAGGCGGAATTTATCTCGGTCGACCATCTGACCGAGGGGCAGGCCTGTACCTGTCTCCTCGCAAAGCCGCAGATCGACAACGACGAGGAACTCCTTATTGCCGGCTGTGACAACGGTATGGAACTCGACCTTGAGGCATTCGAAGAGAGGCGTTCACAGTGCGACATGATGGTATTCACCTACCGCCATAACGACTGCGTACTGGCAAATCCCAACGCCCACGGCTGGTGTGTCCTTAAGGACGGCGGCCCGGAGATCGCCTCGATGTCGGTAAAAAAGGCAATAAGCGATACACCGATGGAGGACCATGCTGTGGTTGCCACCTTCTGGTTTAAGACCGGGAGGCTTTTCGTGCAGGCTGCAGAAAATATGATAAAAGCCAACGACCGCATCAATAATGAATTCTATGTGGACCAGATCGTAAAATACGTGCTGGAGCTGGGTGCGCGCGCCATGGTCTTTGAGATAGACCGCTATATCAGTTGGGGAACTCCCGAGGACTACGAGACCTACCAGAAGACCTTCGAATACTGGAAAGGATTTTACGAAAAGGAGCGAAAGCTCATAGAGGCTTAAGATACCGATACCTTGTTTGCTGAAATGGGATTTAAGATCAGGAATACGCCGAAAAACCGTGCAGTTCTAATTGGCATAGCAGTTATCTTCAAGCTCCTTTTAATGGGGCTCTTTTCCTCCGACTATCAGGACAGGATGTTTATCCCCTTCGTGGAAAACTTCTTAAGCGGTCACAATCCGTATCAGTATTATTACGACAACAGCCTTTTATATTCCTTTCCCTATATGCCCTTAATGCTCCTTACCGAGAGCGTGGGCGGGGGGATTCTTTTGGCCTTAAATACCGGCTCGGTCTTTGTGCAGAACCTGGTGTTTAAGCTGCCCCTTCTGGCCTTTGACCTGATCGGATATTTCTTTTACCGGAAGATGAATATCCGTTTTAAATATGTCTATATCTTTTACTTCTGGTCGCCGGTCATACTCTATTCCGCCTATGTACACGGACAGCTCGATATTATTCCGACTACGCTTTTGGTGATCTCGGTGTATTACCTGACCTGCTGGAGAAAGAAGCACAATCTCTTATGGTGCGGCATTTTTCTGGGACTGGCCCTTTCGACCAAGCTGCATATCATAGCCGCGGTGCCCATAATATTTTTGTATATCGCCGCCAAGAAGGGGTATCTTGAGGCCGCCAGGTCCATGCTCATATCGGCGGCGGTCATTTTGCTTTTCTATCTGCCCTTTGCCGGCAGCGGGATCGTCAATAATGTTATCATGAACCGGGAGCAGTCCCTGCTTTTGTCGGTGCAGTTAGACTACGGCACAACCCAGGTGCTGATACCCGTGGCCGCCCTGCTGGTCATCTATTTTAAGACCTACGACCTTAAGTATTTCAGTAAGGACCTGCTTATATCGATGCTCGGTATGCTGTTCGCGGTGTTCCTGATACTTATTCCGCCCATGCCGGGATGGTTTGTCTGGGTAGTGCCCTTTATAGCGCTCTACTTCGGCTTTGTAAATAATGACAAATATAAGGTGATGGCCATATATTCAGGCTTTAACCTCCTGTATCTTTTGTATTTTATATTCCTGCACCATACCGAATATGTGGATATAAGCTTCCTCGGAAGGAGCCTTCAGGGCATAAAGCTTCTGGACGATTCTGCCCGAAATCTCATCTTTACCGCCCTTGTCGTGCTTCTGGGGATGGTGGTATATAAGATATATGTTTTCGGAATCGCCAGCAACAACCTGTACCGCAGGGGCAATGTTCCCTTTACCATCGGCATAGCGGGGGACAGCGGGGCCGGGAAGAGCCGGCTTTTGGAAAAGATCGAGCACCTCTTCGGAGGGGGCAAGGACATCCTCTTCATAGAGGGAGACGGGGACCACCGCTGGGAGAGGAACGACGACAACTGGGAGATATATACCTCCCTGGATCCGAAGGCGAATTACCTCTATAAGCAGGCCAAGGACATTGCCGAGCTTCGGCGGGGGAACAGGGTGACGCGGGTGGAGTACGACCACGACAAGGGGATTTTCTCGTCGGAGAGGAGCGTAAGGCCCAAAAACTATATAGTATTGTGCGGCCTGCACTCCCTGTATCTGCCGCAGCTGCGCCGGGAGATGGATCTTAAGATCTTCATGGACACGGATCCGGAGCTTAGAAAATTCTGGAAGATAGACAGGGATACCCATGAAAGAGGGTATTCGATGGAGCAGATAAACGCCCAGATCGAAAAGAGACTGCCGGATGCCAGGAGGTACGTCTACCCCCAAAAGCAGTATGCGGATCTTATCATAACCTATTTTGACGACACCTTAAAAAGCTGCGAGGATACAGAGCATGAGGTGCTCCTTAGCGTGAAGCTTACGGTGGACATCAACATCGATATGGAGGATATAGTAAGCTGCTTTGAGGAATACGGTGTTCACCCGCGCTGGAGGATCTGCGACGGGAACCTCCGTCAGGAGGTGGTCTTCGACGGGGCGGAGCTAAAGAATAATACTATAGATTTCGAAAAACTTGCGGAAGAAAATATACAGCAGTACGAGGATATATTTACCTATACCCCCACCTGGGGTGAGGGAGTGGAAGGCGTTATACAGCTTTTCCTGCTGGTCATAATAAGCGGAAAGATGCGCGGGGATATGGAGGTTTAAAAAATGAAGCTTAGCATAGTAGTACCCTGTTACAACGAAGAGGAAAATCTGCCCCTTATTTTAAAGCGGTTTTCAGAGGTCATAGGGGAGAGGGATATAGAGGTGGTCCTGGTCAATAACGGCTCTACGGACAACAGCGGGGCGGTCTTTGAAGAGCTCCTGCCCTCATATCCTTTTGCAAAGCTTGTAAATGTGCCCGTCAACAGGGGCTACGGCTACGGGATACTGCAGGGACTAAAGGAGGCAAGCGGAGACTATCTGGGCTGGACTCACGCCGATATGCAGACGGACCCGGCGGATGTGGTCAAGGCCTACGGCATGATCGATCCCGCATATCCGAGGTATATAAAGGGGAACCGCAAGGGCAGGCCGATAACGGATGAATTCTTTACCGTGGGAATGAGTGTTTTCGAAACCCTGTTTTTGGGTGCAAGGGTCAGCGACGTAAATGCGCAGCCCAATATCTTCCCCCGGGACTTTTACGAAAGCTGGGACAGGCCTCCCTACGATTTTTCCCTGGATTTATACGCGGTCTATATGGCGAGCGCAAAAAAGCTGGATATGGTGAGGTTTCCGGTAAGGTTCCCCGAGCGAATCCACGGGGAATCCAAGTGGAATACCGGGCTTAAGGGAAAGTGGAAGTTCATAAAGCGGACGCTGGAATTCAGCATAAAGCTTAAGAAGAGACTCAGGCATCAAAAGGAAGGACGGTAAAATGGAATATATAGCCCACAGGATAAATACTGCAAAGGAGCTTAAAGACCTCCCCGGGGAATACGGGGTGGAGCTCGATCTAAGGGACAATCTGGACGGGAGCATCTATATCTGCCACAATCCCTTTGAGCCGGGAGAGGACTTCGAGGAGTATCTAAAAAACTATCACCACGGCAGGATGATCCTTAACGTAAAGAGCGAAAGGATAGAGCATAAATGCCTGGAGCTCATTAAAAGGTACGGCATTGAGAAATATTTCTTTTTGGATTCGACCTTCCCGATGATCTTTCTTTTAAGCCGGGACGGGGAGAAAAATATCGCCCTTCGAGTGTCGGAGCTTGAGGGGATGGATACGGTCAGAAATATGCAGGGCAGGGTAGAGTGGATCTGGGTGGACTGCTTTACGAAAATACCCATCGGTAAAGAGGAATACCGGGAGCTTAAGGACATGGGATATAAGCTGTGCTTTGTGTCCCCGGAGCTTGAGGGCCGGGACGAGGACATAGAAGCCTACGCCGCGTATCTAAAGGAAAATGAGATGGAAATGGATGCGATCTGCACGAAGGTATATAA
>CAMNBW010000140.1 GCA_946533525.1 uncultured Lachnospiraceae bacterium | reverse complement strand
TTTATTATCTCGGTAATACGTACGCCAAAGCTTTCCTCGATGACTACTACCTCGCCCTTTGCAACGTATTTGCCGTTTACAAGAACGTCTATCGGTTCTCCGGCGATCTTATCTAATTCTATAATGGTTCCGGGTGCAAAATCAAGTATCTCCGATATAACTTTATGCGTTCGCCCGAGTTCCACCGTAACATCAAGCGGCACATCCTTGATCAGGGAGATATTTTCCTGACTTTGCATGGGATTTAGGTCCGCTGCAAAATTGTTGAAGGTCGCCGTCTGGACATTTACCGGCTGCTGCGGCATGCCTCCCATCGGTGCGCCATAGCCCATCGGAGGCGCTCCGTACCCCATCGGCGGGGCTCCATAGCCCATCGGAGGCGCTCCATACCCCATCGGAGGTACTCCTCCCATCGGCTGGCCTGCCATCGGATCCGGCATTGGCGGCGGCGCTGCTCCCATCGGCGGGGGCGCTGCCATAGGATCCGGCATTGGCGGCGGTGCGGGTGCCGGAGCGGGTTCGGGCTCCGGAGCCGGAGCGGAAGCCGCCGGCGCATCGTCTCCTCCCATGAAGTGCTGATATAGCTCTCTCGCAAAATCTACGGGATAGAGCTGCATAATGGTGGAATCCACCAGATCCTCTATCTGCATTGCGAAGGATATTTTTACAAAGGTCCCCGCAAGGAAGGGGGCTATATCCTCCGGCCGTCCGAAATCGGTCAGGTCCACAAGCGAGGCCTGCGGCGGGGAGATGTCTATCATCTTCCCGAGCATCGAGGACAGCGAAGTCGCCGACGAGCCCATCATCTGGTTCATGGCCTCGGAAATAGCGCTTAAGTGCAGTTCTCCAAGCTCACCGTCTATATTTGTTCCGTCACCGCCCATCATAAGGTCGGTGATACGCTTGACATCCGCTTCCCTTAAGATCAGGATATTCGTTCCGTCCAGACCCTCTTTGTAATGTATCTGAATGAAGACACAGGGCTTTTCGTAATCCTGAACTATCGAATCCCAGGTAGCCATTTCAACTACCGGGGTGGTAATGTCGACCTTCCTGTTAACCAGCGAATACAGCGTTGTGGCGGAGGTGCCCATGCTTATATTGGCAACCTCTCCTACTGCATCCTTCTCGAAATCCGTTAAGCCCTCATCGCCGCTGGACGACGGAGGCGGTACGGAGGCGTCGGCACCGGCATCGCCTGAAGGGGCTTCGTCATCACCACCGGCGTTCATGCCGTTTAAAAGCGCATTTATCTCATCCTGAGATAACATACCGTCCATGCGCCTATTCCTCCTCTTCTTCTCTTACTATAGATGTAACCCTGACTGCATAGGCCTTTTTGACCGCTCCGGGCAGGGCTGTAAATTTCCTTATATCGCCCACATATATATTGAGCTCCTCTGCAACCTTCGAATCGAGCTTTATAATGTCCCCGATCTGCAGGTTTACAAAGTCCGAAACCGTGATCGTGCTGCTGCCGAGCACGGCCTTTATAGGTATATCCACATGGTTTATCATATCCTCGATATGATCGTGGTAATCTTCATCCGAAGCATTCTGCATAGTGGAGAACCAGAACTTAGTATTCAGCTTATCCATTATGCTCTCTAACGTGAAGAATGGCAAGCAGATGTTCATAAGTCCCTCTACATCGCCTATCTTCATATTAAGCGTCACTATGGAGATCATTTCCGTAGGCGCTATGATCTGTGCGAACTGGGGATTGGTCTCCACCCTCTCGAGCACCGGAGCCAGGTCCGTAATAACATTCCTCCAGGGCTCCTTTAAAAGCCGGACACAGATCGTCATTATCCTTTCCACTATGGAAAGCTCTATCTCGGAAAATTCCCTGCTCTTCTCCAGGGGCTCCCCCTGGCCTCCAAGCATCCTGTCTATCATTGCAAAACCCAGGTTTGCCGCCAGCTCCATCATAACAGACCCGTTTAAGGGGTTAAAATTTACTATCCCCAGGATTACCGGATTAGCAAGGGAATTGGTAAATTCCGAAAAGGTAAGGGCCTCGGAGTTGACCACGCTGACCTGGACATTCTTCCTCAGATACACCGGAAGGTTTGTCGAAAGGAGTCTTCCGAAATGTTCGAAGATGATCTCAAGTGTTCTCAAATGCTCCTTGGAGAACTTGGCGGGACGCTTGAAATCGTACTCCTTGACGGACTTATCCGACGTCTCCTTCATCTCGTCGACGTCTACTTCACCGGAGCTTAAGGCTTTGAGCAGATTATCTATTTCACTTTGCGAGAGTACATCTGCCATCTAGCTTCACTCCTTACTGCGTCAGCCAGGAGCTGAAGGACACTCCGCAGATAAACTGGGAGCCGCCGTACATATTCTGCAGGCTCTGCAGGATCTTCTGCTGTATCTGCTCGGTGGATGTCTCCTGTATATCCTCATAGGTATAAGAGTTTATAACCTTGTTTATTTCATCCTTTATAAGGCCCTCCTGATCCGCAAGAGTGGCGGAATAGGCCTCGTAATCGGGGTCCTTCGTATTGAGAGAAAGGGTAATGCCCACTACGGCGTATCTGTCCTTTTCGTCGCCGGACTCGGGATCGTGCTTAAGCTTTATGGTAAGCTGATCCGCTATGTTATAGGTCGCAATATCAGCTATGTCCACGTTTGCCCCGCCGCCGCTGGGGGTGGCCTGCAGGCCCGAAGCGGTACCCATATCCACATCCACCGCAAGGGAGATCTTCTTTACCAGCTCCACAACCTGCATATTGGTAGTCATAACCGAAAACATCATAATACCCGTCAGAGCGGTATTGACAACCAAAAGCGCAAGTATTACCAATGTCATCATATTCTTTTTCATAGCTTAAGCCTCTTTATCTCTATAATCACAAGTCCCGGAGCCGCCTTTTCACGAGGCGTCGCTCAGCTCGTTATATATCTTGATCTCAACCCTTCTGTTCTTGGCCCTGCCCTCGGGAGTGGAATTATCCGCTATCGGAAGGTACTCCCCTCTTCCCGTATGCTTCATAACCGCGGGATCGAGCATGGTATTGTCCACCAGATAATGGAAGATGCTCATTGCCCTGGCTGCGGACAGCTCGTCGTTGTCCGCGAAATTGGCATTGTGTATCGGAACATTGTCCGTATGTCCCTCGATCTCTATAGTGGAGTCGGCATACCGGGTAAGGATATTCCCTATCTTATCCACCAGCGGCGTCGCCTCGGACTTTATCTCCGCCCGGCCCGAGTCAAACAGCAGCGCCCCGTTCATCGTAAGGAGCACATACTGGGACGTGAAATCTATATCTATCTCACGATCCAGATTTTCCTGGCTGACATATTCCTCTATCTGCTCGGCAAGCTTCTCGCTGGCCTCCAGCTGAGCCTGTTCCAGCTCCTCCTTGAGTTCGGAGGGATTGCCCTTATTTTCGCTGTCCTGGGCGCTGGAATCGGAATTGTTGTTGGCTTCCTCATTGTCCCTTTCGCCCTCGCTGGTCAGACCCATGGAATCGAAATAGGTGGAAAGCTCGTTCAACTGGCTGACACCGTTTGAGATCATAACGCCGTCGCCTATGGAATTGCCTCCCGCTTCAAATATACTGAATGTCTCGGCAAATGAATTAACGACCTCCTGATACTTTGCCGCATCCACCGATGACATCGAGAACAGCAGCACGAAGAAGCACAGGAGCAGGTTCATCAGGTCACTAAATGTCGCCATCCACGCCGGCGACCCCGGCGGCGGCGCTTCTTCCTTCTTTTTTGCCATTAATTACTCACCACCTTCAGAAACGAATTCCGCAGCTTCCTTAGGTGTAAGGAAGGATTTCAGCTTCTCCTCGATAACACGGGGGTTTTCCCCGGCCTGAATGGAGAGCAGTCCCTCAACCTCTATGCCTTTAACGGTCATTTCATCCGCATCCTTCATCTTAAGCTTCGAACCCACAGGGCCGCAGATCCAGTTCGCCAGAACCGAACCGTAGAATGTTGTAACCAGCGCAACCGCCATAGCAGGTCCGATCGAGGAAGGGTCCGAGAGGTTCTTAAGCATGTTTATAAGTCCGATCAGGGTACCTATCATACCCCAGGCAGGTCCCATGGAGCCCAGAGTCTCCCAGAAGCCCATGTTTTCCTTGTGCCTTCCGGCTATCGCGTCCATCTCGGTCTCCATAATCGAGCGCACAAGCTCGGGATCCGTTCCGTCGACTACCAGAAGTATGCCTTTTTTCAAAAAGGCGTCGTCTATGCTTCCGGCCGCCTCTTCCAGAGAGAGAAGACCCTCACGCCTTGCGACGTTGGAAAGGTTTATTATCTGCTTTATCATTTCCTGGGCCGAAAGCTTGCCCTTTGAAAAGATCTGCGTAAAGCTCTTGAGTCCGGTGACAAATCTGGGGATATTCATACCGGCCATAACCGCCATGAAGGCTCCGCCGAAGGTAATAACCGCCGAGTCTCTGTCCAGGAAGGAAAAGATAGCGCTCATTCCGTTGGAACCCGTTATTCCGTATATCATCAGCACAAGTGCAACAACTATACCTATAAGTGAAGCCGGATCCATTCCAAATCTCCCAATAAATCAGTAACGCATAGTAAACGACAAATTATTTTTGTCGTTCACTATAAAATGGACGCGCTCTTACTCTGCCCCGTCCATTTCCCGCTTATACGATTTTACTAGATTTTTTATCTCTTGTCTACTTTCTTTTACTATGAGCTTCCTGCCCGTAGTCATGGTTATAACGGTATCGGGGGTTTCCTCGATGACCTCTATGTAGTCCTCATTTATCATTATGATGGTCTCGTTAAGTTTCGTCAGCTCGATCATAGCAGGATAATTTTAACACAATTTCATAACTTCTTCTATAATTTTGTCATAGGTTGACATAAGTTCGGCATGGTGGGCCTCGATATATTGAAAATCTTCCTTCTTCCCCGCGCTCTCCATTTGCCAGGCCAGCTCGGCAAAATTCTCGGCGCCGATGAGCCGGGAATTGCTCTTTAGATCATGGGCGGCCCGGACGTAATTCCTGGCATCCCGGTTTTGCAGTGCCTCATTTAAGGCTGCCTTCCTCTCATCTGCCATATCTGCATACATTTTGAGCATTTCCAGATAAAATTCCTCGTCGCCCTGGGCATACTGGATTCCCTT